>CAZMYP010000005.1:0-37335 GCA_964570535.1 uncultured Herbinix sp. | reverse complement strand
GGGGACAAGGGAAATATCATATAGTGGTATTATATTTCCTTCATAGTCTGAGGTGTGCTATGTCGAGCATCAAGGTCATCGGTGGTGGCAAGTTAAGTGGTGAAATAAAAATACAGGGTTCAAAAAATGCAGCATTACCGATAATTGCTGCTACAATTTTAAATCACGGAATAGCTATACTAAGGAATTGTCCGAGAATCTTGGATGTTTTCTATATGATAAAAGTACTTAGGGAATTAGGTGCAGTAGCCAACTGGGAGGGTAACACCCTTATGGTGGACGCTACTAATATTACATCCACTAAGGTATCTGAAGGCTCTGTACAAAAGATGAGAAGTTCAATTTTGTTCCTGGGAGCTTTACTTGGAAGGAACCATGAGGTTTCCATAGCTTACCCAGGAGGGTGCTTGATTGGTAAAAGACCAATTGACTACCATTTGGATTCCATAAAAAAGATGAATGTCAGTCAGGAATTTCAGGGAGATGATAAGGGTATAATCCATTGTCAAACTCAAAAAATTATTGGAACTGACATATTTCTTAAATTCCCCAGCGTCGGTGCAACTCAAAATGTTATTCTGACAGCAGTACTGGGAGAAGGGGTAACTCGTATCTTTAATGCGGCCAGAGAACCAGAGGTAATGGAGTTATGTAAGTTCCTGGTAGAAGCCGGAGCAAGGATCTGTGGAAAAGGAACAGCATTTATTGAAATTGAGGGAGTTAGGTGTCTTCATGATGTAGAATATACTCTACCCGCAGATAGGATAGTAGCAGGAACATATATGGCGGCTGTAGCTGCTAGTGGAGGAGAGTTAGTATTACGAAACCCTCCAACAAGACAAATTGATTCTGTTATAAGGGTGCTGGATAAAATCGGATGTGACATAAAAGAAACAGATGAGTATATGAGAATTAGATGTGACAAAAGGCCATCTTCATATGAAATGTTAAGGACAGAGCCTTATCCGGGATTTCCAACGGATATGCAATCCCAACTAATGACTGTATTAAGTATTGCAGATGGTAAAAGCACAATTGTAGAAGAAATATTTGAATCACGTTTTCAAAATGCTAATGAGTTAATTAAAATGGGAGCTAAAATAACTGTAGATGAAGCAAATAAACGGGCTATTATATCAGGAGTCAGCTATTTAGAAGGTGCTGTAGTTAAAGCCCATGATTTACGAGCCGGTGCTGCCCTGGTGATTGCAGGTCTTGTGGCCAATGGAACAACAATTGTAAGGGATGCAACCAGTATTGAGCGTGGGTATGAGGATATCTGTAGAGATCTTAATTATCTTGGAGCAAATACAAAGTATTGCAGTGATAATATCCTATAAGATAATCGGAAAACTAAGAACTGGAGCGAAGAAAACATGAGTAAGAGCTTACAGAGGAAAAATAATAGTGTACTAAAGAGACTAAGTGTACGTCTTCTGAAAATAACTGTTCTACTTGTTCTACCTCTTGCGATTTTTATTTATACCTTTCATTTGAAAGAGATTAAGGTAACTGGATCGACAAAGTATAATCAAGAACAGATAAGAGATAGATTAGTAAATTCAGAGTTGGATAAAAATACTCTCTTATTTTACCTAAAGTACAAATATTTTATTGATATTGAAATTCCATTTGTAGAAAAAATGTCCTTTGAATTGGTGAATAAGAATTCTGTAAATATTAAGGTGTATGAAAAGAGAATTATAGGGTGTATAGAGTTTATGGGAGATTATCTGTATTTTGATAAAGATGGAATCATTGTAGAAAGCGTATCTAATAGACTCGATAATATTCCCCTAATCAAAGGACTGAAATACAATAAAATTATTATAAATGAAAAGCTTGAGGTACAAAAGGAAGAGTTATTCGATATAATACTAAATCTGACCCAGCAAATCGAAAAACGTCAGATGCCGGTCGACGCTATAAGCTTCAATAGTAAGTACGAGGTGACAGTGGATTGCGGGGAAATAAAGGCATTACTTGGTAAAAGAAAAACCTATGATGAAACCTTGAGTAAATTAAATAACATATTGGTTGCTGCAGAAGGAAAGAAAATGACCATAGATATGAGTGCAGAAACCGATTATTTTATTGCAAAACCGCAAATAAACGGGGATTAGATAAAAAATTATCAAATAAATCAAAAATATATAAAATTACACTTGATTATTTGGAAATTTAAAGTTATCATATATATTAAGATTAGTATACAATAAGTAGTAGTATAAGAGAGATTTTTCCCATGATAATGTGGTTTTAAGTGGAATATATGAGCAGTCAAATAAATTAATTAAAGAATACCATAAAGGAGGAGTAAACCTTGCTTGAGATAAGAACAAATGAGGCGGACAGTACTGCAAAAATACTTGTTGTTGGGGTAGGAGGAGCAGGGAATAACGCCGTTAATCGAATGATAGAAGAAAATATAAGAGGTGTTGATTTTGTTTGTATTAATACAGACAAGCAGCACTTGAAGAATTGCAAGGCTCCTGTATGCATTCAGATTGGCGAGAAACTTACTAAGGGCCTAGGTGCCGGTGCTCAGCCAGAGATTGGGCAGAAGGCCGCTGAAGAGAGTAGGGAACAATTAACCGAACTTGTAAAGGGAGCAGATATGGTTTTCGTCACCTGTGGTATGGGTGGAGGAACCGGAACTGGAGCAGCTCCAATTGTTGCACAAATTGCTAAGGATTTAGAGATTCTTACGGTAGGAATAGTAACTAAACCCTTTAAATTTGAAGCTAAGACACGTATGACTAATGCTATAGCAGGTATAGACAGGCTTAAAGAGCATGTGGATACCTTAATAGTAATACCTAATGATAAACTACTTGAGATTGTTGACCGTAGGACAACCATGCCAGATGCTTTAAGGAAGGCAGATGAGGTATTACAGCAGGGTGTTCAAGGTATAACTGATCTTATTAATGTTCCAGGTTTGATTAATTTGGACTTTGCTGATGTTAAGACTGTTATGAAAGACAAGGGAATAGCCCATATAGGAATTGGTGTAGGGACAGGTGATGAAAAATGTATAGATGCTGTTAAGCAAGCTATCGCAAGCCCTCTTCTTGAGACAACCATACAGGGAGCTACTCATGTTATTATTAATATATCTGGTGATATCAGCTTGGTAGAGGCTAATGATGCGGCTACTCTAGTTAAGGAATTGGCAGGAGAAGCAGCGAATATTATATTTGGTGCTATGTATGATGACGCTGATCCGGATACAGCATCAATTACAGTTATTGCTACAGGATTAGATGGTAGATCCAGGGAGCTTGTTAGGACCCCTGATTTCTTAAAGCGCCCTAGTTCTACTCCTTCATTACATAATATAATTAATTCAGAGACAAGTGTTAATAGAGGATTTACCAATCCCAGCCCTTATATACCCCCAAAGCGTACAAGCACTGGCCTTGATCCTGAAAGAAGACCAGTTAGTCAACCGGCTAAACCTCCTATTAATACAAATACGGATCCTGGTGGTATAAAGATACCAGAGTTTTTACAGAAGAATCGCCATAACAAATAAGAGTAAGAAATAAGTGAATAATATAAGAGATGACTGTCAGATTATTCGGAAATGAATAACCTGGCAGTTTTTTTAATGCTTTAATGTAAAAAAAAGTAAATGAAAACTAAAAATGGATACCCATAAATTGACAAAAATAAAATTCCAAACAAGTTATAATCATTGTGATGATCATCTTAGTTGTTTATAAAGAAATACGTCATTTATGGAGGTGAATATTGTACATAGAAGTTTATCCGGATATTGTATTTCTTATAAACTTTTTTGTTGATGGAATACTGATTTTACTCTTAAAGAAAGTAAATAAAAAAAATAGCAGCAAGCTAAGAATTATTATAGGAGCTTTAGCAGGAGGAGCCTCTGCTGCAATAGTAAGCCTATTTCCATGGATGAGCAGCATTCTAAGATTTACCCTGATATATATTGGTGGGTCCTTATTGATGATAATTATTGCCTTTGGAAGACTGAAGCCTTTAGATCTTATTAAGCAATGGATTGTACTTAATATGATTACATATTTTGTAGGTGGATTTATAAATTCAATATATTATCATACAAATCTTAAGCTCCTACTTATTGATTTAGGTAACGGAAATATTTTTAGTGTTATTCCAGCTATGTATGTCATAGCAATTATCAGTGTTATAGGAATAGTTTCTCTATTGGCATTACGTATATTAAGGTTCTACCAGATACATAAGCCTCTGGTTTACCAGGTTGAGCTATTTCTAAAAAACCAGCATATTTATACCAAGGGACTTATGGATACTGGTAATTGTTTATATGATCCAATTGGCAGAAAGCCAGTTATGATTATTGAAAACTCCCTAATGGATGAGCTTCTTACTCCTGAAATCAGGGAGGATATGGAGCTAGCCAAAAAATATATGGAGGGTAAATGCGATGAAATACCTAGTGAGCAATATGATAAAGTATTTCGTTTCAGCTATATTCCTTATAGGTCAGTTGGAAAAACCGGTATATTATTAGGAATTCGATTGGATAAGGTTATGATACATACTGAAAAGGAGAGCATCTGCAATGAAAGGATAACAGCTGCTATTTGTGATAACTGTCTGACTGACAGTAAAGAGGATTATCATGTTATTTTACATAAGGAACTATTGTGAAAATACTTATTTTTGTTAAGTAAGGCTAATAATAGGAGGTTATCTATGCTTTTTAAGTTGTCAATACAGAATAAATTTCAGTTTAGGATGATTCCCGATATTAAGACAATCGTGTTTGGACAAAGAGGAGAAATCCACTATATAGGTGGTGCAGAGATATTGCCTCCTCCCTTAGATTCTGTTAGGGAAGCAGAGGTTATAGGTGGGCTTGGAACTGAACAAGACGGAGAAATGAAAGCAATATTGGTAGAGCATAATTTAAGACTTGTAGTGTACATAGCAAAGAAATTTGATAATACTGGAGTGGGGGTTGAGGATTTGATATCCATTGGTACTATCGGCTTAATTAAAGCCATCAATACCTTTAACCCTGATAGAAATATTAAGCTTGCAACCTATGCTTCCCGCTGCATTGAGAATGAAATACTTATGTACCTCAGACGCAATAATAAAACCAAGCTGGAAGTTTCTATAGACGAGCCTCTGAATGTGGACTGGGATGGAAATGAGCTTTTGCTTTCAGATATACTTGGTACAGAGGAGGATGCTATATATCGTGGTATTGAGGAGGAGGTAGATCGTAAGCTACTTAGAAAGGCTTTATCTAAGCTATCAGAGAGAGAACGGATAATTGTTGATTTGAGATTTGGGTTAAATACAGCTGATGGAAATGAGAAGACCCAGAAGGAAGTTGCTGATTTACTTGGCATATCCCAATCGTATATATCTAGACTTGAGAAAAAAATAATAAAACGATTAAAAAAGGAAATGGTTCGTTTTGAATAATTACAGCTGATGGAAATAAATACATTGTAAATAACAGTATAAAGAGTTGCCAAAATGTGAATCATTATTGTTAACAAACTAATTAATTTTATAAAGATTTTGTTTGTTAATAAGAAATAATTATAGGATGATTCGGAGGTTTCGTTATGGCTCTTTATAAAGTTGAGATATGCGGTGTAAATACTTCTAAGCTGCCATTGTTAAAAAACAGTGAAAAAGAAGAATTGTTCCAGAGGATATTAAAGGGTGACAGAGAGGCAAGGGAGCTTTATATTAAAGGGAATTTAAGACTTGTGCTATCAATAATTCAGAGATTTTCCAACAGTAATGAAAATGTTGATGACCTATTTCAAATAGGCTGTATTGGACTTATGAAAGCTATCGATAATTTTGACATAAGCCAAAATGTTAAATTTTCCACCTATGCCGTTCCCATGATTATAGGAGAAATCCGCAGATATTTAAGAGATAATAATGCTATTCGTGTCAGTAGGTCCTTGAGAGATACTGCATATAAGGCAATATATGCCAAGGAGGCCTTATCAAAGAAAAATGAAAGAGAACCTACTATTAACGAAATAGCAGCGGAAATAGGAGTTAGCAAGGAGGATATAGTATATGCCCTTGATGCAATCCAAAGTCCAGTATCTTTATATGATCCAGTATATGTAGAAGGAGGAGATGCCTTATATATCATGGATCAGGTCAGTGATAAAAAGAATAAAGAGGAAAATTGGATAGAGGCAATTTCTCTAAAGGAGGCCATGAGTAAGCTTCTTCCAAGAGAATATAATATTATTAAGCTACGATTCTTTGAGGGCAAGACCCAGATGGAGGTAGCAAAAGAAATAAGTATATCCCAAGCACAGGTAAGTCGCTTGGAGAAATCGGCACTAAAAAATATGAAAAATTATTTAATGGGATAAGTTTTAGATACTTCTACCCTTTTTTATTTATCTACCCTATGATAAAATATGAGTATTACTATATATAGGAGATTGATAAATGAAGTACAGATTATTAGATTGGTTTAAAGAAATTTATGGTGACAATAAAGAGGCTTGTGTGTATTTTGCTCCCGGTAGAGTTAATCTAATTGGAGAGCATACTGATTACAACGGAGGCCATGTATTTCCCTGTGCTATAGAGCTGGGAACCTATGGGGTGGTACGACTTCGTAAGGACAGAACCTTACGTTTTGCTTCCATGAATTTTCCGGAGAAAGGTGTAATTAATTCATCCTTGGATGAATTGGTGTATGATAAAAATGATGATTGGGCAAATTACCCCAAAGGTGTACGTTGGGCATTTGCCCAACATTTATATATGCCATCTGTTGATTATGGCATGGACATATTATTCTGGGGTAATATTCCTACTGGCTCAGGATTGTCTTCTTCAGCTAGTATTGAGGTACTTACATCCTACATAATAAAAGACTTATATAATATTAATATAAGCTTAAAAGAGATATCGCTTCTATCCCAATATGCAGAAAATAAATTTGTAGGTGTTAATTGTGGTATTATGGATCAATTTGCCATAGCTATGGCTAAGAAGGATCATGCTATATTTTTAAATACCTCCAATCTTGAATATGAATATGCACCCCTTAGTCTAGCTGGATATAAAATAATAATTGCCAATAGTAATAAAAGAAGAGAACTAGGGGATTCAAAATATAACCAGCGAAGAAGTGAATGTGAAGAGGCTTTAAAAAGATTACAGACGGTAGTTAGTATAAATACTTTAGGTGATTTAACAAAAGAGGAGTTTGAGAGCCATAAGAGTATTATTGATGATGAGCTACTAATCCTCAGGGCAAGACATGCGGTATATGAAAATCAAAGAACAATAGAAGCAATGGACTATCTTAAAGCTAATAAAATAGATAAATTTGGAGCTTTGATGTATAATTCTCATATATCCTTAAGAGATGACTATGAGGTAACAGGTCCTGAGCTTGATTCATTATATGAAGCTGCAATAGCTCAGGAAGGAGTAATTGGTGCACGAATGACAGGAGCAGGCTTTGGGGGATGTACAGTTAATATAGTAGGTAAGGATTATGTAGAGCAATTTATTGAAAGGGTAGGAAAAAGCTACCAGGAAAGGACAGGTATTAAGGGGGATTTTTATGTGCTAGAGTCTGGTGGAGGACCATGTAGACTATAGAAGATATAAACTTACAAGAAAGAAAAAATATTGAAAGGTAAAAAGGTGATATATATGAATGCTAACTATAAGGAAGGCGCTGTAAAGCACCTGAAGATACAGGATAAGACCTATGAATATTATAATATATACTCTTTAGAGGAATACGGATATGATGTAAAGCATCTGCCCTTCTCAATTAAGGTCTTGCTAGAATCAGTTTTGAGGCAGTGGGATGGAATTGCAATTACTGATGAGCATATCAAGGATTTGGCAAGTTGGACAGAGAATAGGGGAGGAAAGGGAGAGGTACCCTTTAAGCCGGCCAGGGTTATTTTACAGGACTTTACCGGTGTGCCTTCTGTACTGGATTTGGCTTCTATGCGAAATGCAATAGAAACCCATATTGCAGCAACTAATGGAAATAACTCTAGGGTTGATATAGAGGAAATGGTTAAGAGAATTAATCCTGAGGTACCGGTTGATCTTGTTATAGATCATTCGGTTCAGGTAGATTATTATGGTATGCCAGATGCACTTAAGGAAAATGTAAAGAGAGAATTTGAAAGAAATAAAGAGAGGTATCAATTTCTTAATTGGGCCCAGAAGGCATTTGATAATTTCACTGTGGTTCCTCCCTCAACAGGTATTGTTCATCAAGTTAACTTGGAATATCTTGCAAGGGTAGTTATAGAAAGAGAGCTGGATCAAAGGGATATCCTATATCCTGATACTCTAGTTGGCACTGATTCTCATACTACCATGATAAATGGCCTGGGTGTACTTGGCTGGGGAGTAGGAGGTATAGAGGCTGAGGCGGGTATGCTTGGACAGCCTTCATATTTTCCTATTCCTGAGGTTATTGGTGTCCGTTTGTTTGGTAAGCTAGAGGCAGGAATTACAGCTACTGATCTTGCTCTTAGGATAACGAAGCTTCTTAGAGACAGGGGAGTGGTAGGTAAATTTGTAGAGTATTTTGGAGAAGGGCTCCAGAGCTTAAGCTTGGCTGACAGAGCAACTATTGCAAATATGGCACCAGAGTATGGAGCTACCTGTGGCTTCTTCCCTGTGGATGAAGAGACTTTGGAATATCTTCTTTTGACAGGAAGAAGTAAGGAGCATATAGAGATAGTTAAAACATATCTAAGGGCTAATAATATGTTCTATGAGGCAGGATTAGAGCAACCCACATATACTGAGGTGATAGAGCTGGATTTATCTACTGTAGAGACCGCCCTGTCTGGACCAAAGCGCCCTCAGGATCTGATTCCTTTAGGAAGGATGAAAGAAGAATTTAGAAAAAGTGTTACTGCACCTTTGGGAAACCATGGTCATGGACTTGCTAAAGAAGAATTTAATAAAAAGGCTGAGCTTCTTCTGTCAGATGGAAGAAGAGATACCATTGGGAATGGAGCTGTTGTTATAGCTGCCATAACATCATGTACAAATACATCTAATCCATCTGTTATGCTAGGGGCAGGACTACTAGCCAAGAAGGCAGTAGAGAAGGGCTTGCAGGTGCCAGCTTATGTTAAGACCTCACTTGCACCTGGCTCCAAGGTTGTTACAGAGTATTTGCAGGCGGCTGGCCTTATAGAATATCTTGATGCCTTGGGATTCCACAATGTTGGTTATGGATGCACTACATGTATAGGCAATTCCGGGCCCCTATTGCCAGAAATAACTGCGGCAATAAATGAAAATGATCTTTTAGTTACATCGGTACTATCTGGTAACAGGAATTTTGAGGGAAGAATTCATCCACTTGTAAAGGCTAATTATCTGGCTTCACCTCCTTTGGTGGTTGCATATGCTCTTGCAGGAACTACGGATATAGATTTGAAGACAGATCCTATAGGACTGGATAGTAAGGGTAATAAGGTATATCTTGATGATATTTGGCCATCCTCTGAGGAAATTCAAGATGCGGTTTTGGAATATGTAAAGCCTGAAATGTTTAAAAAGGAATATAGTGTAGTTTATAAGGATAATGAGCTTTGGAATAGTATAAAAATAAATGATGGAAGTCTTTATGAATTTGAAGATAATTCAACTTATATAAGAAAGCCCTCCTTCTTTACTGAGCTCTCCCTGGAGCCTGAGGAGATGAAGCCCTTAGTTAATCTTAAGGTAATTGCAAGCTTTGGAGATTCTGTGACTACAGATCATATCTCTCCAGCAGGAGCCATAGGTAAGAATACTCCTGCAGGGGGATATCTTATGGAACATGGATTGGAGCCAAAGGATTTTAATACCTATGGATCCAGAAGAGGAAATCATGAGGTTATGATCCGCGGAACCTTTGCTAATATTCGTATCCGTAACCGAATCGCTCCAGGAACAGAGGGAGGATATACCACCTTCTGGCCCACAGGAGAAGTTATGTCAATCTATGATGCCTCTATGAAATATAAGGAGCAGAATACTGGGCTTGTGGTATTGGCAGGAAAGGATTATGGAATGGGTTCCTCAAGGGATTGGGCTGCCAAGGGTCCAAGCCTCCTGGGAGTTAAAGCGGTTATTGCGGAAAGCTATGAGAGAATTCATAGGTCTAATCTGGTTATGATGGGTGTACTTCCCCTGCAGTATGTTGAGGGAGAAACTGCAGACAGCTTAGGACTTACAGGGGAAGAAACTATAGATATAATACTGAAGAACAATATAAAACCTGGAGATTTCGCTCAAGTAATAGCTACATCTAAGGATGGAGGTAGGATATGCTTCAGGGGTAAGATTAGATTTGATTCTGTTGTAGATATGGAATATTACCGTCATGGAGGAATTCTACAGATGGTTCTTCGCAAGAAGTTAACTCAGTAAATTATCATAAAAGCAAAAGTTCTGCGTATCTATTATCAAGGAAGATAATTTGCCTTGTTTATAAGATGGCAGTAAGGCTTGATATGGATGAAATAAGAGGAAATGAATATAGGATAGAGGAGCGTATATATAAAGGAATGGGTATATATGTTTCTTATCCTATTTTTGTGTCGATAGAAGGTAAGGAAAGACAGGATATATTGAATAATATTATACTAGAGGATATTAATAAAATATTGAGTCTATATTCAGGATATGCTTTTACACAACCCGCAAAAGAAGAGGACCTATATAAGTCTGATATTTTATATATCAATTATGAAATTATGCGTAAGGATGAGCATTATCTAAGTATATTATATAAAGCGGATTTTTTTAGTCCCTATGCGGCTCACCCTACACAATTGATATACACAACTAATATTGACTTAAAAAATAATAGACGTATACAATTGTCAGATATTATTGAGGTCAATCGCTATCTAATAGAGAATTTTACTTTATGGAGATTAGTAACTAAAGAAGGTGATAAGGGCGAATATCTTCAAGCTATTAACGATTATATATCTGGCCTTGGAAAGGAAATATTGTGGATGGGATTTAAGAAGGCTGATATTATTGGCCCTGATAACTATCTTGAAATATTCAGCTATTTAAGACCGGACACCATAGGTATCAGTATATCAGTTCCAAATTATTTGGGGGATCATGTAGAATTTGAAAGGGCTATCTCAAAATAATATAAGGAGGTATTCATATCCTAAATATTACTTGTGATAGCCCATAATAGAAAAACTTTACAGACAAAAGATCAAGTATCTAGTATCTTCTTAAGCTCATTCATAAAGGTGTTGACATCTTTAAACTCTCGATAAACTGAAGCAAAGCGTACATAGGCAACAGCATCAAGCTCTTTTAATTTATCCATAAGGATTTCACCTATGATATTACTTGGTATCTCCTTATCCTCTCTGTTAAATATAGCATTCTCTACCTCATCAACCAAGGTTGTCATCTGATCAACTGATATTGGTCTTTTGTGGCAGGACCTGAATACACCGGACTCGATTTTTGAACGGTCATACGGTTCTCGATTATTATCCTTCTTAATTACCACAAGGGGAATAGACTCGATTTTTTCGTATGTAGTAAATCTCCGATTACAGTCGTCGCATTGTCTTCTTCTGCGGATGGAATTATTATCATCAGCAGGTCTCGAATCAATTACTCTTGTGTTATCCATGCTACAAAACGGACATTTCATAGTAAAACCTCCAATTCTGTTTGGTACATATATATAGTATAAAATATGTTGTAAAAGCACTATAATTAGATTATATTGAAGATTCTTCTAATGGTCAAGACAATTATACACATTTTATAAGACATTTTTCTACATCAATATCCACAAGTATTATATCTACCCCAATTTGCTTGATATGACAGGTGCTAATTACATATTCATGGTCCCTCCCAAGTATACCAAAGATTTTGCAGGGTCCGGGTACTATGATATGAGTGATACATCCGTTACAAGCATCAAATTCAATATCACATACATAGCCCAGCCTACGACAATCTCTGCAATTAATTACTTCCTTTTCGCGTAAATTACATATACGCATAAAATCACCCCTATTAATACTTAGTTTATTATATGCTGATTATTTCTTAAGGCTCCAAATATGCTCCAAATTAGCAAATGTAAATATATTAATAATTCTTGTAATATATTACATATTTTGCTATACTACTAGTAGCAAATGATTCCTTCATTGTGGGAGAGGCAATGAAAGGAGCATATTATAATGTTTAGTAAGACATATAGTGCGGTAATCCATGGGATTGACGGGCTTATTGTAAGCGTGGAAGCAGATGTAAGTGATGGGCTTCCCCTCTTTGATATGGTGGGCTTGCTTAATTCTGAGGTTAAGGAGGCTAGAGAAAGGGTCCGTATAGCCCTAAAGAACTCTGGCTACAGGCTACCAGCCAAACGGATTACTGTAAATCTATCACCGGCAGATATAAGGAAGGAAGGAACAGCCTTTGACCTGCCTGTAGCAATTGCAATTCTTACGGCCTTTGGCTATGTTCTAGAGGATAATCTTAGTAGCACCCTAATAATTGGTGAATTAAGTCTAAATGGTAAAATTAATAAAGTAAATGGTGTCCTGCCCCTAGCATACTCAGCTAAGCATCAGGGCTTTTTAAGGTGCATTGTTCCAAAGGAAAATGTGGGGGAGGGTGCAGTAGTAAAGGGAATAGAAACCTATGGAGTAAGCACTCTTAATGAGGCAGTGGAGCTTCTAAATAATACTGAAACCCATAGGCCAGAGACTTTGGATATAAATAAACTTTTTGAATACAATGCAGAGAATGAGGATATAGATTTTTCAGAGGTAGCTGGCCAGCAGGGAGTAAAAAGGGCAATAGAAATTGCTGTATCTGGGATGCACAATATCCTAATGATTGGTCCTCCAGGAGCAGGGAAAACCATGCTGGCCAAAAGGATTCCAACCATTATGCCAGATTTGTCATTTGAGGAGAGCATGGAGATTTCAAAGATATATAGTATTGCAGGCTTGCTAGATAATAAGGCACTTATTACTAGAAGACCCTTTCGTTCTCCTCATCACACCATTTCAACAGCTGCTTTGGTAGGTGGAGGAATCATACCTAAGCCAGGTGAAATAAGCCTGGCACATCTGGGCGTTTTATTTTTAGATGAGCTTCCTGAATTCAATAAAAACACTATAGAGGTATTGCGGCAGCCCTTAGAAGAAAAGGCTGTAACCATATCAAGACTTAATGCTACCTTTAGGTATCCAGCAGGCTTTATGCTTGTGGCTTCAATGAATCCATGTTCTTGCGGCTTCTATCCAGATCGCAACAAATGCAGTTGCTCAATTAATACTGTCAAACGTTATCTTGGGAAGATATCTAAGCCCTTATTGGATCGCTTTGATATCTGTATAGAAGCAATGGAGATAGATTATAAAGAACTCCAGGAAAAAATCAAAGAGGAGACCTCTTTGGATATAAGGAAACGGATATATATTGCACGACAAATACAGACCAAACGTTATGGTGGTAATGGCATCTGGTTTAACTCCCAGCTTACCCCAAGAACTATAAAGAAGTATTGCAAGCTAGGGGCAAAGGAGCAAGCACTTATGGAAAATGCTTTTAAAAGAATGAATTTTTCAGCACGAGCCTATCATAGGATACTTAAGGTGGCCCGTACTATTGCTGATTTGGATCAAAGTGAAAGGATAACTACAAAACATATAAGTGAGGCTATATGCTATCGGAGTATGGATAGCAAGTACTGGGGATAATATGAGGAGGTTTGTAATGGGCATAGATAACAATATAGAAGAAGAGGTTTTTAAATACTGGATAGGCAGCTTTCTGAAATTTAGAGCCATAAAAATAGAAGCTATGATAAAATATTTTGGTAATCCTAAGGAAGCATTTTATGCATCCGATAAGGCTGTGGAGGACATGATAAAGATATGTAGTAAAAAGGGTATCCTATTTGACAAGAGGGATCTGGAACTAATAATATCAGGCAGGGATATAGAGATACTAAGGAAGAACTTTGAATATCTCATAAGCCATAAGATAGAATTTGTAACAATGCTAGATAAGTTATATCCTAGTAAGTTAAGGGATATTTATGATCCACCATTTTTGCTTTTTTACAAAGGAAGGCTTTTGCCAGAAGATAAGAAGAAAGTATCCATAGTTGGTGCCAGGGAATGTTCTATATATGGAAAGGAAATAGCTAAATATTTGGCTGCGGCCATTGCTGAACAGGGTATAATTATTATTAGTGGACTAGCAAGGGGAATTGATTCCTGTGCTCATATGGGGGCACTTTCCAATGAGGGTATTACATATGGGATTATGGGCTGTGGTATAGATTTGTGTTATCCCATAGAAAACCTAAATATATATATGGATATGCAGAAAAATGGAGGGATTATATCGGAATATGGGCCTGGTATTAAGCCATTAGCCTATCATTTTCCCATGCGAAACCGAATTATAAGTGCTTTAAGTGATGGGATACTAGTTATAGAGGCAAGGAAAAAGAGTGGTTCTCTTATTACTGTGGACATGGGGCTTGACCAGGGAAAGAATATCTATGCTGTCCCAGGAAGAATTACAGATAAGCTAAGTGATGGCTCTAATAATCTGATTAAAATGGGTGCAAAGCTAGTAACCTCACCCAAGGATATTCTAGAGGATTTTATGGAATATTACACAAGAGATGAAAGTGGACAAGAGGTGCTATCAAGGGTGCTTAATAAAGATGAGCAATATGTTTATGACTTTCTAAGTATTTCCCCCAAGCACACCTCGGAGCTAACCTTGCAGACGGGATTTGATATAGGAAAGCTTATGGAGCATCTGCTATCTCTAGAATTAAAGGATATGATACATCAACCCATGAAGAATTACTATATAAAGAAGCGGGTGGTATAAGATTCAAGTACGCCCCAGTATTGAATTAACTATCACTACATGGTAAAATACAGATACAAATAAGTAATTAACTACTAACAGACTTACAGATGGAGGCATAATATGAAAGAAAAAAAGGTTAATATTCTAGTACTAACAAATAAGATATTTACACTTAGTGACCAGTATAGGTCCATGATTGAGGATGTCACTAAGGGGGGTCATATAACAGTAACTCCGCATAGAAATGTAACAGAGGAAATGCTTACAGAGGCAGATATTATCTTTGGTTGGCCAAAGGAAGAGGAAATAAATAAGGCTGTTAATTTAAGCTGGCTACATCTTCCCAGTGCAGGAGCAGACGCTTATATAGAGCCTAATCTATATTTGAACAAGGATGTATTGCTTACAACCTCTAGTGGTGTATATGGCATGCCGATTGCTGAACATGTAATAGCCATGATATTATCCTATAATCGTAATCTACAGGAATACGCTCTATTAAAGCAAGAAAAGATATGGGACAATAATCATACTACCAGGGATTTTTATGGTTCAACCATAGGAATTATTGGATTTGGAGATATTGGCAATGAGCTGGCTATAAGGGCAAAGGCTTTAGGAGCAAGAGTTCTTATTGTTAAGAGAAAGCCTTCTACTATGCCTGAATATGTAGATAAGCAATATATAACTGAGGATATAGATGAGGTTCTTAGGCAAGCAGACTGTATTGTACTCACACTACCTGCCACTGAGAAGACTAAAGGAATCATATCAAGGGAAAGGCTGAATGTAATGAAGCAGGATGCATTTCTGGTAAATATAGGCAGAGGTGAGCTTATTGATCAGGATGCTTTAATAGAAGCGTTGAAGGAGAATAAAATTGGTGGGGCTGGGCTCGATGTTATGACACCTGAGCCTCTACCTGTAGAAAATCCCTTATGGGAGCTTCCCAATGTAATGATTAGTCAGCATAGCTCAGGAATATCAGTAGGAAACGATTCCAGGCGAGCTGAATTGTTTATTAGTAATCTGAAACGCTACCTAAATAAGGAGACTCTTATAAATGAAGTAGACTTTTCTGAGGGCTATTAGCATCTTGGAACGATATCATAGTCAAAATCGTCTAAAGATTAGATAAGTAGTAGATTTTTTAGAGGAGGTAATACTATGAGGAAGACAGGATTATATATGCTAATGTTATTGATATTAGCTGGTAGCTTAACTGGATGTATAAAGAATAAACCACTAAAGGACATTGGCCTAGAAGACAATAAGCAACAAGCTAACAAGGATAATGAAGCTGCCAATGATAATGAAGCTATCTGGGATGATAATATTGAGGATCAGTTTTTTCTGGCTGAGATTATTGAATCAGACGGAACGTTACTTGTTACCCCAGACAAGGAAACAGCAGAATATTTATCCTCTGATAAGATTTCAGTAGCAGTAAGAGAAGCTGAGATTATTGACGATGAGGGTAATGTGTTAGATATTGATATGCTTAAGCCAGGTGATAAAGTAAGAATATTCTATAATGGTATAATTGCAGAGTCGTATCCTGCGCAAATTTCTGCTGATAAGGTTGTACTTATTGGGCCATCAGACAATGGTAAGGAGAAAGAAGACGAGCTATTAGATAAGGCCCCTAAAGAGTTAGATGAATTAGAGGGAGTATGGATAGAAACAGAATATGAAGCATACGAGACAGGGGTTACAGAAGTACGAGTAAAATGGTACAACACATTAAATGATGATATGATGTTTGGGGAATACTTTATCTTAGAAGAAAATGATAATGGCACATGGAAAAGTGTAAGCAAGGAAACCGATATCAATTATGGGTTTAATGATATAGGATATGGGTTAACCTCAAATGAAGCCCGCTGGCATACCTATTATTTGATACCTTATACTGATGGTCTATCGCCAGGAGATTATCGAATATCAGCAACCTTTACTAGAACTACATTAGATGGAAATGATTATAGTGCCGGTAATTATCCTGAATACCGGGTGTATGGATATTTTACTGTAGGAGATAAGATGATTAGGAGAGATTTATCTGTCATAGACGATACAATGATAGAGTATCTTAATGATGAATATAATTTTGGTATATATTTACAGAAGGAGTGGGAGGGGCTTAAAGTTAGTACGTCTCAGGAAACGGGAGATAAGGACTTGGATGAATTATTCAAAAAGATAGATGAAGAATTCATTGTAATGAATATAAGACATCCTAAATGGACCAATGAGGAGCCTTATCAAGACATTTCCATTGCTATATTTAGAGCCAAGGAATGGAATGAAAATGTTGCTAATGCAGTTGAAGATGACTTTAATTTACTCCCTCTTAGTATACCAGGAGGTGGATATGAATATGTCTTGCGATCAAATCCTGTGGCTTACAAGAGCTACCTTAAGGGATATAGCCAGGTTTTAGAAATTATCGGGGATGGTTATTTTAGCAGCCTGGTACATGCCTATTAGAAACTAAATAAACAGCAGCAACTGCAGTAGCGGAAATGGGCACCATATTGATCATGGGTAAGGTCGTTAGTATAGACTAGCAAAATGTTATTTGAGGTCCTATAAGGTTAAAGTAGAAACTCTTATAAAAAACTCTTATAAAAAATAAATATTATTTACTTGAAACGCCCACTGAAATAGTGTATGCTTGTAAAAGCTTTGGCCTAGGCCATAGCTGATAGATAATGTTGCACATAGAAAGAGGAGTTTGAATATGCCAAGATATCTTGTGATTGTGGAATCTCCGGCAAAAGCGAAGACTATTAAGAAGTTTTTGGGAAGCAATTATGAGGTCCTTGCATCCAATGGCCACGTAAGGGATTTGCCAAAAAGTCAGATGGGTATAGATATTACTAATGATTATGAGCCTAAATATATAACCATTCGTGGAAAAGGAGAATTACTAGCCAAGCTTCGAAAAGAAGTGAAGAAGGCAGATAAGGTCTATCTAGCAACTGACCCGGACCGTGAAGGAGAAGCTATTTCATGGCATCTGTCTCATACATTGAAGCTAGATAACAATTTAACCAACCGTATTGTTTTTAATGAAATTACTAAAAATGCTGTTAAATCATCTATAAAGCAAGCAAGAAAGCTTGATATGGATTTAATTGATGCCCAACAGGCCAGAAGAATCCTGGATAGAATGGTGGGATACTCTATAAGTCCTTTGCTTTGGAATAAGGTGAAGAGAGGATTAAGCGCCGGTAGAGTTCAGTCGGTGGCACTTCGGATAATTTGTGATAGGGAGGAAGAGATTAACTCTTTTATACCTGAAGAATACTGGAATTTTGAAGCAGAGTTTGCTTTAGGAGAAAAAAAACAACCCCTGGTTGCAAAATATATCGGTAAAAACAAAGCTAAAACTATAATTCGATCAGAAGAAGAAGTACTAAAGATAGTAGATGAGCTTAAAGATGGATTATTTACTATAAAGGAGATAAAGAGAGGCGAGAGGATAAGAAAAGCTCCACTTCCCTTTACTACCAGTACTCTTCAACAAGAAGCTGCAAAGACTCTTAATTATTCCACAAAAAAGACTATGCAGATCGCACAGCAGCTTTATGAGGGAATAAGCATTAAGGGTAATGGAACCGTAGGTCTGATAACATATCTTCGTACAGATTCCATTCGTATTAGTGATGAGGCTGATCTTGCTGTCAAAGAATATATAGATGAAACATATGGTAAAGAATTTGTTGGATTAGAAGTTAATACTGTACGTTCTGGTAAAAAAGTTCAGGATGCACATGAAGCAATTCGTCCTACAAGCGTACAATTTGTTCCTTCTGAGATTAAGGAATCCCTAACTAGGGATCAGTATCGCCTATATCAGCTAATATGGAAACGTTTTGTAGCCAGTAGAATGCAGCCTGCAAAATATGAAACAACGTCAATAAAGATAGAAGGTAACAGTCATTGGTTCTCCACCGCTGCCTCCAAACTTTTGTTTGAGGGCTTTTTAAGTGTATATCAGCAGGAGGATGAAAATGAGGATATTAAGGCCACCTATGAGACTCTTGATGAGGGAGATATTCTAAAGCTAAATGAGCTTAGGAAAAGTCAACATTTTACCCAACCTCCCGCTCATTATACTGAGGCGGCTCTAGTAAAAACCTTGGAGGAGCTGGGAATTGGTAGACCTAGTACTTATTCTCCAACTATAAGCACGATTATTGCTAGAAGGTATGTTTTAAAGGAAAAAAAGAATCTGTATGTAACTGAGCTTGGTGAAGCTGTAAATAATATAATGGTTAAGGCCTTTCCCAGTATTGTGGATGTGAATTTTACAGCCAATATGGAATCTCTATTGGATAGTGTTGAAGACGGAATGGTTGCCTGGAAGACTGTTATTAGGAATTTTTATCCAGACCTTGAAGAGGCTGTTAACAATGCTAATGAACAGCTTGATAAGATTCATATAGAGGATGAAGTTAGTGAAGAAATATGTGAACTATGCGGTAGAAATATGGTAATAAAGTATGGTCCCCATGGTAGATTCTTAGCTTGTCCAGGATTTCCTGACTGCAGAAACACTAAGGCTTATCTTGAAAAAATTGGCGTGGAATGTCCATCTTGTGGAGGAGACATTGTAATAAGAAAGACGAAAAAAGGAAGAAGATATTTTGGTTGTAGTAACCATCCTGATTGTAGTTTTATGTCCTGGCAGAAGCCTTCTAAAGAAAAATGTATAAAATGTGGAAGCATTTTACTTGAAAAAGGTAACAAATTATTATGCAGTAATGATACATGTGGCTATGTAACAGCAGCCAATGAAAATGAAAGTGAACAATAACTACAATATAATTAAATCAACCAATAAGTTATGCTTTTACCAAATGACACAATTGGATGTAAAAATGAAAAATATGCTGCAAATGTGCGTCAAAATGTAGAATAAAGTATTGTTTTTAAAAATAATATGTGATAAACTTAAAAAAGTAATACAATTAGAGTGTTTCTAATGTATTACTTTTTTAAACGGACGTGCACAAGATAATAATGCCAACAGCGATAGGCCTGCTAATAGTTGCCATTAAAGATACTGGTAATCGTGTTTCTTCCGGTTTAGTAGTTAAGAATAGTATTGGAGGAACTAATTAATGAGTGTGCAATTACTTGACAAAACAAGGAAGATTAATAATCTTTTACACAACAACAATTCTCACAAGGTTGTTTTTAATGACATATGTGTTGTACTTAGTGAAATACTTAATTCCAATGTATTGGTTATCAGTAAAAAGGGCAAGGTTTTGGGCATTAAAAACAGAACAAATATTGTTGAAATCAAGGAGTTAATTAAGGACTCTGTTGGAAGGTATATTGATAGCTTATTAAATGAAAGACTACTTAATATATTATCGACAAAGGAAAATGTGAACCTTGCTACTCTTGGATTCGAGTTTGAGAAAATAGATTCCTACCATTCTATTATTACACCGATAGATATAGCCGGAGAAAGATTGGGAACATTATTTATCTATAAGGCAGGACAGCAGTATAATATAGACGATATAATTTTATGCGAGTATGGTACAACAGTTGTAGGTCTTGAGATGATGCGTTCAGTCAATGAAGAAAATGCAGAGGAAAACCGCAAGATACATATTGTAAAATCAGCAATTGGCACCTTGTCTTTTTCTGAGCTTGAAGCAATTCAGCATATATTTGATGAACTTAAGGGGAGTGAAGGTATCCTGGTAGCAAGTAGAATTGCCGATAGAGTAGGCATTACCAGGTCTGTCATTGTGAATGCTTTACGGAAGTTTGAAAGTGCAGGAGTTATAGAGTCCCGTTCTTCAGGAATGAAAGGAACTTATATTAAAGTGTTAAATGACGTAGTATTTGAAGAATTGAAGAATTTGCATAAATAAATAAAAAAATTACAACACAAAAGGATTTGTGGGCTATTACCCATAGATCCTTTTTTAAAAAAACAATATATTTAAGAATTATGATGACATAAAGCTACAACATGTGGTAATATTCTACTAGAACTATAAATATATCTTGTGTTTTTCTATTTTTTTATTATAATTATATTATAGATGTAATTATTTTAGGATGTAATTATACTATGGAGGTAAAAACATATGATTGGATCTAATGCTTTCAATTATATAAATGTAATCAAAAGGGCGGCAGATGCTAGTTGGAAGAGGAATGAAGTGATTTCCAATAATATCGCAAATGTAGATACCCCTGGTTATAAAAGAAAGGATGTACAATTTGAATCCTTTCTAATGAGCTCCCTTACAGGTGATGGATCACTAGATAGACGGGTTGCCAATGTACGTACGGACTCATTAAAACCACAGATTTATACAGACAATGCTAACCTTAGCTATCGTTTAGATGGCAATAATGTAGATATTGATACTGAATCAGCTAATCTGGCAGAAAACCAGATTCGTTATTATGCTCTAATGGATTCAATGACTCAGGAGTTTAGTAGGCTGAAGATGGTTTTACAGAACAAATAATTAGAACTTAGTGGGTATATATTAATAAAGTAATAAGATAAAGATTTAGATGAAAATGTAGAAAAAATGTGGATAAAGATCTAGATAGTAATGGAATGATTCTTATAGGAGGAGTGAAAATGTCGGCATTTACAGGAATGAATATAAGCGCAAGTGGTATGACTGCCCAGAGACTACGAATGGACATAATATCACAGAATATTGCTAACGTAAGTACAACTCGAAGTGAGAACGGTCAACCATATAGACGAAAGGTTGTGACCTTTTCTGAAAAGGATGCTACACCCTTTCAAGAGATATTTATGAGAACAGCTGGGGTGGTGGGAGCCGGAGTAAAGGCAACTAAGATTACCACAGATGATTCTCCCATGCGTAAGGTTTTTGATCCTAGCCATCCTGATGCAGATGAACAAGGGTATGTTAGTTATCCAAATGTTAATACTGTTCAGGAAATGACAGACTTAATAGATGCAACTAGATCCTATGAGGCTAATGTAACAGCCTTCAATGCCACAAAAAGCATGGCATTAAAGGGTTTAGAAGTAGGCAGATAGGGCAGATAGGGGGGACAGTGATAAATTATGAATATAGCAAGCATAGGCAATTTGGGTGAACTAAGTAAGCTAACGACAAACTCATCTAACCCAACCAAAGATAGTAATAATGTTGCTTTTGACACCTTATTTGATGCGGCTGTAGGTATGATTAAGGACACTAACCGTTATACCAACGAAGCAGAAGAAGCTGAGATGGCTTTTTCACTTGGCCTGATGGATAATACTCACGATTTACAGGTGGCACAGCAAAAGGCTAATTTGGCGTTACAGTTTACTATTGCAGTTCGTAACCAAGTTTTAGATGCTTATAAAGAAATTATGAATCTGCAATTTTAATTAATTGTAAAACTACTAAAACCAAATTCTTAGGAGCGGGACAATGGCAGAGAGGTTGAAACAAATACCCAAACAGTTATTAGATTTTTGGAACAAATACACAGCAAAACAAAAGACTGTTATTATAAGTGTAGTCAGCGTTATTTTAATAGCATTTATTGCTTTAATATATATAACAGGACGAGTTGAATATGAAGAATTGACAATAGCAGAGACAACCGAGGAAGCAAGTGATGTTATTGACCTACTGAAAGAAGAAGAAATAGATTATAAACTAGGCTCAGATAATCAAACTGTTTCTGTTGACATAAAGAGATATTCGGATGCCGTTCTATTACTGGCCAGTAATGATATGCCATCTACAGGCCTTTCCTTGGATGAGTTATTAAATAACAGTTTAAGTACTACCAATAGCGATCGAACACTTAAGCTTAATCTATATATGCAGAATCAGCTTAAAAGATATATTACTACCATGGAGGGAGTAGATGATGCTGAGGTATATTACATACCTGTAGATGATGCTAACTCTATATTAACGACCCAGAGAGAAACCAGTGCCAGTGTTCTATTAAGAGTTAATAAAGATTTTGAACAGGATTCTGCAGAAACTATTGCAGAAGTAGTGGCTTCAGTCATAGGCAATAGCACAACTGATAATATAAAGGTAGCTGATCAGAATGGCAATCTGCTTTTTGGTGGGTCCCAGGATTTGTATTCTGCAAATGCCACATCTAAGGAAGAATACAGGGACATGCTTCGAAATACCTTTATTAACAATTTGTATATGGGCTTGATTAAGAGCGGGTATGATGATGTTGTTATCATGCCCAATTTGAAGTTGGACTTTAAGAGGGTAGAGGAATTATTTGTAGAGTATCTTCCAGCAGAAGGTCAGGAACAAGGTGTATACAGTCGTAGCTATACATATAATTCTGAAAATGTAGGTGTATCTGGAGGTGGAATCCCTGGTACCTCATCAAATGATGAAGTGGATTATATGATAGAGGATTCCTCAAGTTCAACCGGCAATGTTAATATTGAAGAATATGATTATCTGCCAAATGAAAGAAGAACTAATATTGAATTCGAGGTTGGAGCTATAATACCTGAGGAATCATCGGTTAGTATCTTGCTACGGAAGATAAAGACCTTTAAAGAAGAGGATCTAGAAGCAGATGGATCTTTGGATGAATTGAACTTTGAGGAATATATTAGAGTAAATAATACTGAGACAAAATTAGTTATAGATCCTGAGGTTATATCTATGGTTTCCTTAGCAACAGGCATAGATGAAGGCAATATTCAGATTACTGCAATTGAACAGCCTGTTTTTATACCTAAGGTGATTGAGCCAAGAGAATGGACGGATTATTTACAAATTATACTAGTCGTATTGATTATAGCTTTATTGATTTTTGTGGTATTTAAAGGCTTAGGTCCTGTTGAGGTTACTGAGCTTGAACCAGAGTTATCAGTAGAGGAGCTTCTGGCTACCACAAAAGAAAAAAGTACTATGGGTGAGATTGAATTTAGTGAGGTATCTGAGGTACGCAGAATGATTGAAAAATTTGTAGATGAGAAACCGGATGCGGTGGCACAACTGCTTCGCAACTGGCTAAACGAAGGATGGGAATAAGGAGGAATAGGGATGGCAAAAGCAAACTATGAAATATCAGGAATAGAAAAGGCAGCTATATTACTAATATCCTTAGGGCCCGAGCGTTCTGCTAATATATTTAAGCATTTAAAAGAGGATGAGATAGAGACCTTGACATTAGAGATTGCTAATACCCGTAGTGTTTCCCCTTCAACAAAGGACCAGGTCCTTGATGAATTTTATGAAATTTGTCTTGCACAGCAGTATATTGCTGAAGGCGGTATAGCATATGCTAAGGAGCTTTTGGAAAAAGCCTTAGGTGTTGATAAAGCAAAGGATGTAATTGGAAAGCTTACAGCTTCTTTACAGGTTAGGCCATTTGAATTTGTTCGAAAAACCGATGCTTCTCAACTCTTGAATTTTATTCAGGATGAACATCCCCAGACTATAGCACTTATTCTTTCCTATCTGTCATCAGTACAAGCATCAACCATTATATCATCACTGGGTCCTGATAAGCAGGCAGATGTAGCAAAACGTATTGCTATGATGGATAGAACATCTCCGGATGTTATCAAGGAAGTGGAGAAGATATTGGAACGGAAGCTAGCTTCCCTAATGAACCAAGACTACACCATAGTCGGAGGTGTGGATTCAATCGTAGAGATTTTAAATACAGTAGACCGTGGTACAGAAAAGCATATTATGGAGACTTTAGAAATCGAAGAGCCTGAGCTTGCTGATGAAATTCGTAAGAAGATGTTTGTCTTTGAAGATATCCTTAGTCTGGATGATAAATCTATTCAAAGAGTTCTTAGAGAGGTTGACAATAATGAGCTGGCTGTTGCACTTAAGGGTGCCACAGAAGAAGTGCAGGGTGTTATATATAATAACCTTTCAAAGCGTTTATCAGCTATGATAAAAGAGGACATGGAGTATATGGGTCCTGTTCGATTAAAGGATGTAGAAGAAGCTCAGCAGAGAATTGTTAATATAATAAGAAAGCTAGAGGATTCCTCTGAAATTATTATTTCTAGAGGTGGGGGTGACGAAATAATTGTCTAATATAATTAAATCCTATTCTGTCCGAGCTTTGTCTGACACCAAGATGACCATTGATTACAAGGATAGAGACGATGAGTTGACCGCCAAACGAATTAAAAAGAACTCCAGTAAAAAGTCCAAAGAAGAAGCTAATGAAGAGTTTAGAGAAGGACTTCAGGCAGTTGTGGTAGATCCAGCAATAATTCAAGAGGAACAAGAAAGAGAAGCGGCAGCAATAGTTGAGTATGCCAATGAAGAGGCTACAGATATACTCAATAAAGCCAAAGAAGAAGCACTTATTCTAAAGAAGGATTATCTTGAAACAGCTAAAAAGCAAGGTTATGAAGAAGGGTTACAAGAGGCTAATCAAGAAATTGAGCAGATTAAAAGAAGTCTTTATGAGCAGGAAAAACAACAGAAGCAGGAATATCAGGAAATACTTGCAGGGCTTGAAGGACAAGTAGCAGAGCTAATAGTATCTCTATTAACAAAGCTTACGGGTATACTTATAGAGGATAAGACAGACATTATTCTGTACCTAGTGGAAAAGGCTCTTGTAAATAATGATAGCAAAGAGGATTATACAGTCAAAGTAAGCGGTATAGATTATGATGTTTTGTCTTCAAATAAGGAACATATAGAAGGAATAATCGGTCGGGAAATTAAGATAGTTGTAGATCCACAGCTTGACAAAAACCAGTGCCTTATTGAAACAGAAAGTAAAATAATAGACTGTAGCTTAGATGTGCAGCTAAATAACTTAATAACTGACTTGAAACTGCTATCAACTATTTAGATTTCCACGAAAAATGTCGATATACAACATAAGCGGTTGAAATCCTTGAATTACTAATCCATTTTAAGGAATTATAGATTTTTAACTGATTCGTGTAGGATAAGGAAAGCAGGAGTAAATGAAAATAGTTAATATTGATAAATACAGACAACTGTTAGATAGAAGCTATCATAAGGAGATTGGCAAAGTAATTAAGATGGTGGGATTAACCATAGAAGCAACGGGTCCATCATCAAAATTAAACGATGTTTGTTATATTACCAATGATGGCAAGGATAGGAAATTAGCAGAAGTAATAGGCTTTAGGGAAAACAGGGTATTACTTATGCCTTATGACGATATGACTGGTGTAGGCATAGGAAGTGTAGTAGAGAACTCAGGTAGCTCCTTTCAGGTTCCTGTAGGAAATATGCTTTTAGGAAGAACTTTAGACGGCCTAGGCAATCCCATTGACGGATTTGAGATGGATTATTCCCAATATTATGAGGCTGAGGCGGCTCCTCCAGACCCCTTAAGTCGAAAGCTTATTGACGAGGTATTGCCCTTAGGTGTAAAGGCTGTAGATAGTATGATTACAGTAGGCAAGGGCCAAAGGATTGGTATATTTGCAGGAAGTGGAGTAGGAAAAAGTACACTGCTTGGTATGTTTGCAAGAAACACCAAGGCTGATATCAATGTAATAGCATTGATTGGAGAACGAGGTAGAGAAGTAAGGGAGTTTATTGAGAGGGATTTAGGTGAAGAGGGGTTAAAACGTTCTATAGTTGTAGTGGCAACCTCAGACAAACCAGCCTTAATACGTAAGAAAGCAGCAAGGACTGCTACAGCCATTGCAGAATATTTTAGAGATCAGGGTAATGATGTTTTATTAATGATGGATTCCCTAACAAGGTTCTGTATGGCACAAAGAGAGATTGGATTGGCTTCAGGAGAACCGCCTGTTTCTAGAGGCTATACTCCTAGTGTATATGCAGAGATGCCAAAGCTTTTAGAAAGAGCAGGCAATTTGGATAAGGGTTCAATTACTGGCTTATATACTGTATTAGTTGATGGTGATGATTTTAATGAACCAATATCAGATTCGGCCAGAAGTATATTAGATGGTCACATTATGCTTTCTAGAAAATTTGCTCACAAGAACCACTATCCAGCTATTGATATATTACAAAGTATTTCTCGAGTTATGGGTCAAATAGTTTCAAGGGAGCATAAGGAAGCATCAGGAAAGCTTAAAAATGTTCTTGCTACTTATCAGGAAGCTGAGGATTTAATTAATATTGGTGCTTATAAGAATGGTTCTAACCAAGACATTGATTATGCTATTTCTAAAATACAGCAAGTAAATGAATTTCTTGTTCAAGATGTTGATGATAAGTTTTCATTTGACCAGGAAATTGAACTACTAAAGGAGATTTTTGATTAATGAAAAAATTTCATTATAGCATGGAAAGCGTTCTGAATATAAAGCTTAAGCTTGAGGATCAGGCAAAGATTGCATATGCCAATGCCCGAAGCCTACTGAATATAGAAGAAGAAAAACTTAAGAATATGGAACAAAAAAAAGCTTTCTATGAGGATGAATATCGAATTAATAGTAGTAATAAGTTGAATCTTAAAAAGCTTAAGCAGCTTTCACTAGCAATAGATATTATGAAGGATAATATAGTGCAACAAATTATAGTTGTAAGAGCGGCTACCCAGCGTCTTGAGGTTGCAAGAATCCGTATGAAGGATGCCATGATAGAAAGAAAGGCACAGGAGAAGCTGAAGGAAAAGGCCTGGCAAAAGTATATGATAGAATTTGAAGCCGAAGAGCAAAAAGAGATTGATGAACGCAACAGTTTTAATTATAGTGGCTTTTTGCTGTACGAGGAGGATTAATAATGGCAAGGAAAAACAAGGCTGAAAAAACGAAAAAAGAAGGCAGTAAGGTATTAACAGTCTTGATAGCCCTTTTGATTTCAATAATTTGGTTTACCATATTTGGAATACTTATAAAGCTTGACGTGGGAGGTTTCGGATCAGGGGTATTAAGACCAATAATTAAGGATGTTCCGCTTATCAATAAAATACTACCTGATATATCAGACAAAGAGCTCGCTGTTGAAAAGGATTTTGAATATAGTTCCTTAGCTGAAGCAGTAGCAAAAATTAAAGAGCTAGAATCCACAATAGAAGAGATAGAAAGCAATAAAGCTGAAGAAACCGATAAAGAAGCTGATTTGTTAGCGGAGCTAGAAAGGCTTAAGATATTCGAAGAAAATCAGAAGGATTTTGAAGAAAGACAGAAAAAGTTTGATAGAGATGTTATATTTGCCCAAGCAGCTCCTGATATAGAGGAATATAAGCAATATTATGAGGAAATTAATCCGGCCAATGCAGAGCTTATCTATAGACAGGTAGTGGAGCAATTACAATATTCTGGGGCAATACTTGAAAAAGCAAATTTGTTTAAGAGTATGGACTCTAAGGCCGCAGCTAAAATTCTTGAAACAATGACGGCAGATGTAGAATCAGTAGCAAAGATATTACTTGCTATGAAGTCAAAGGAAGGCGCTGCAATACTTGCAGAGATGGATCATGTTCTTGCAGCAAAGATTACTAAGAAGATGCTTGACATAGATGAAGCAAGACTGTCAGTAGAAGAATAAGACATAATAAATTGATCACTCCGGGAATTAGATAACAATTCCTGTTGTAGATAAATAAGTAAACCATGGATATATTATGGCTATCAAAAAGAAAGGAGGGATAGTAGTATGGTAATGCAAAGTGTTTTACCACAGATATCGGAAATAACAAGTAGAAATTCTACATCTGTTAACACAACAAAAAAAGCCAAAGGCAGTGAATTTGAAATCTTTTTCGGTAAAAGCATTAAGCAGGAGACAAAGAATCCAGTCAGATCTAAAGCCATCACCATTGAGAATACCCATAAAAGCAGTAAGATTGGTAATGACAAAGAAGACACCCTTATGCCAAAAGCAGATAATACTCAAGACTTAGTTAATGATAATACAGTTATGGTCAAGAATGTAACTGACAAGTCTCAGGATAAAGTGGATGAAGCTTTAGACACACAAGATCATATATTAGCCTCACAGCTTCTAGCAGCATTTGATCAAATTCGTGAAGCTATAATGGAAGAGCTGGACTTGGCTCCTGAAGAGCTGGATCAGATGATGGCAGAGATGGGAATAGTCTTAAGTGATCTTAGACAGCCTCAGGCAATTATGCAGCTTGTATTAGCAAATAGTTCTGTCACAGACTCTACGGCGATTTTGCTGGATGAACAGTTAGAAAACACCTTTAAAGGCTTACTAAGGTCAGTGGAAACGATTGATAAGGATCTATTATCGAAGCTTACTGAGGAAGAAATAAAGCTTATATTAGAGCAAGCAGATGTTGATGAAGCCTTATCTAATTTTCAAGATAATGAGTTGATTCAACCCATTACTGTTTCTAATAAGGATTCCGAAGAATCAGTTAAGGCCAAGGAAAGCACAATGAAATTCCAGGTAATTGATAATGACACTAAGGAAGAAGGCTCTCTTGTAGCGGTAAAGGATGATAACCCTACAGATGCTAAAGAAGGTAAGGAAGAATTTAACCAACCAGAGGCATTTGACACTTTCTTAGATAAACTCAGTGCAAATTATGATACCAATTTTGTTGAATCCACAGGAGACACATTAAGATCACATGAAATAAGAGAAATTGCACAGCAGATTATCGATCAGATACGTGTTACCGTTAAGCCGGGTCAGACAACAATGGAGCTTCAGTTAAATCCAGAGCACTTGGGCAAGGTTAATCTTACAGTTAGCTCAAAGGAAGGTGTAATGACTGCACATTTTGTAGTACAGAATGAGATAACAAAGGAAGCTGTAGAAAGTCAGATGATTACACTTAAGGATACTCTTGCTGAGCAAGGCATCAAAGTGGATACAATTGATGTTACAGTAGCTAGCTATACATTTGACCATAACAATCAGTCCAATGAAGCTAACCAAATGATGCAGAACAAGAGTAACAACAGAAATAAGATTACCTTTGAGGAAGCCGTAGGCATCAGTGAAGACAACGTAGAGGATGAGAATGCCATAAAGCTCGCAGGAAGCACCGGTTATGCCATTGATTATACGGCATAGCTAAGTATTAAGGATAAGGAGGAAGGCCATGAGCGAATTAATTAAACCAGTTAAGGATGGCGTGATCAGTCAGACAAACAAACAAGCGGCAGATAAATCATCAAAGAACGAGCTTGGAAAAGATGCTTTTTTGCAACTACTAGTTACACAGATGAAATATCAGGACCCCCTAAACCCTAGCTCAAATACGGAATACATAGCCCAGCTGGCAACCTTTTCACAACTAGAGCAGATGCAGAATCTTGGTACAACGACCACTAATTCACAGGCCCTAAGTCTAGTTGGTAAGAGTGTTATGGTAAAGACAAAAAGTGAAACGGGAACCATCAGTACAGTTAGCGGCAAGGTAGATTTTGTAAATATGAATAATGGCAAGGCCAATATTTCCATTAACGGTAAGCTTTATTCAATTGAGGATCTTGATACAGTTATCGATGATAACTATATTCTAGAGTTGGGTCGTCCCCATATAGTAGAAAAGGTGGATTTGCAATATGACGCAAAGGATCCTGCTGATATTGGTTTTTCAGTGAATATGGGTGAAGGAGATTCATTAGCAGATGATGTGGCAGTTATTATTAATCAGGCATTATTAGATCCATCGGTTTACACAGTAAAGGACAATAGTATAATCATTGACAAATCAGTGTTTGAAAATAGTCCAAACGGTACCCATAAGGTGACAGTAATGTTTAATGATAAGCTATTAACCACAGCTAAAGACATGGTAACAATAACAATAATAAATTCCACTGCACTACCTAGTGAACCAGAACCACCTACTGAACCTAGTGATGAGGGACTATAGGAAACGAATAGTTAACCCCAAAAGTAATTAAAAAAGCGAGTGATTATTATGACTAACAATCCAATTAACAAAATACCTTCTGTATTGCCTGTTCCAAACAGGTTAAACAGACCAAATACTATAGCGAGACCGGTAGGAATACCTTTTCATGAGATACTGAAGGAAAAGCAATCTGCTACAGAGGTAGAATTAAAGTTCTCAAAGCATGCAAATGAGAGACTGGCAAGCAGAAACATTGATCTTACAGATGATCAATACAGGCGTCTTGAAAACGGTACCAAAAAGGCTTTTGAGAAGGGTATCAATGAATCACTGGTAATGATAGACAACCTAGCATTTATCGTAAATGTGAAAAACAAAACAGTTATTACAGCGGTAAATGAAGGTGAAGAAAAGATTTTTACAAACATTGATGGTGCAGTAATTATATAAGGCCGGACCTTTTGGAGGCTAAATATCCATGACTGACAGATTGGATATAGATAATTACAAAGCACGTATAGGAGGTCATTTATTATGATGAGATCATTATTTTCTGGAGTTTCGGGCCTGAAGGTTCACCAGACAAGAATGGATGTAATAGGTAATAACATTTCTAACGTAAATACAATAGGCTTTAAATCAAGCTCAGTGACTTTTTCTGATGTGTTTTATCAGACAACACAAAGTGCATCAGGACCCAATGCTGCAACCGGTACAACTGGTCGTAATGCTATGCAGATTGGTCTGGGATCCAATGTAGCATCAATTACAACATCAATTAATAATACTGGTCCATCCCAAAGAACTGATAATCCCTTTGATGTTATGATTGAGGGTGATGGATTCTTTATAGTTAATTATGGTGGAAGTAATTATTTCACTAAAGCAGGTTCTTTTGGTGTGGATCCTTTAGGAACATTATCTACACCTGCAGGAGCAGCTGTTATGGGATGGCAGGTTGACCCTAATGATCCCACTAAGACAGTGGCTGACTTGGTATCACCTTTACACATTATGTCCCCTGAGAATATGTACGCGAATCCCGAAGCTACATCTGCAGCATATATATCTGGAAACATAGACAGTATGGATACACAAATCGCTTTCAATGCTACAGGCAAAATGGTCAATCTAAGCTTTTATGACAATATGGGACACGGCTATAAGGCAGATATTAGGGTAAGACAGACTGCCGATGGCGAGACAAATGTTTATGCAACAGACGTATTGGATATAAAGGATGAAACTGGACAATCCATATTTGTACTAAAGGAAGTTGATGAAGACGGGAATATTACATATGGTCCTTCAGGAATAACACGTATTAACTTTGGGGACGCACAGTATACTGCAAGTGTTAATCCTGATACCGGTAAAGTAACACTAACAGCAACAGAGAGTGTATTACTTACCTTTAATGGTTCTAACGGAGCATTTGTTAGTGTAGGTGATGCAGACACTGACACCTCCAACAACAGTGTAGCTCTATCTATAGTAGCTGATGCTGGTGGAGCTAATCCATTTAAAGATATAGATGTTGATTTTTCCAAGATTACTATGTATTCAAACAGCGGTAATTCATCCCTAGAAGCTAATAGGGGAAGTGTTGGAGGCATCGGAGGCGGCAAGAAGGTTGGTAATATGACAGGCATAAGTATTGACGGCTCAGGTAAAATCTATGGCAAATACGATAACGGAGACAGTAGGTTGTTAGGTCAGATAGCGGTTGCATCATTTTCAAATCCTTCTGGTCTTGAAGCAATTGGTAACAGCATGTTTGCAGCCACTCAGAACTCTGGTCATTTTGATGGAATTGGCCAAGACCCCACTCAGGGTGGAGGAACTCTTTCAACTGGAGTTTTAGAGATGTCCAACGTGGATTTATCAGCGCAGTTCACAGATATGATAACCACACAGAGAGGTTTTCAAGCAAATTCAAGGATTATAACTACATCGGATACATTACTAGAAGAATTGATTAATCTTAAGAGGTAAGAGCCATAAACAACAATGAAGGGTGGCAGCTTTGCTGTCACCCCTCATTATAACTTCTGAGAAGAAGATTGGGGGAGCTTTATGATTGAAGTTACAAGGTTGAACGGTAGTAAAATGACAATAAATGCCGAATTGATTGAGCGTGTCGAGGAATTACCGGATACAGTGATTAAAATGACAACAGGAAATAAGATTATAGTAAAAGAAAGTAGACAAGATATAAAAAATCTAGTAATATTATACAAAAAAGAAGTATTTTGTAGAGAATTGTAGTTTGGAAGATAATAAATTCATTTAAATAGATTAATTATGAATTAGTAAATATTTAGGATGGAAGGTGGCAGATTTGGATTTTGCGTCCATTATAGGATTGTTATTATGTGCAGTAGTAGTTATATTTGGTATACTTTGGGGTCAATCAGGATTGGCGGTTCTAGGTGACTTTTATGACGTCCCATCTATTTTGATTACCTTAGGTGGAGCTTTATGCTGTGTGCTAATAATGACACCAGATTTTAAGACATTTATTAACTATCTAAAAAGCGTTAAGTTAATTTTAAAGGTTAAGCTTTCCAATGAAGAGGACACTATTAGGCAGATAATTTCCTTATCAAATGTTGCCAGAAAGGAAGGCCTTTTGGCATTAGAGGAGGCTGCCACTGAAATAGATGATGACTTCTTAAAAAAGGGAGTCTTGCTAATTGTTGATGGTACAGATCCTGAGTTGGTAAGAAGTATTTTAGAGACAGAGCTAAACTGTATTGATGATAGACATTCAGAGGTGGTTGGATTCTGGGATTCCCTTGCTGCAATGGGGCCGGCTTGGGGTATGATTGGTACATTGATAGGTCTGATCAAGATGCTTCAGGTTATGGAAGACCCGAAGGCAATAGGTCCTGCTATGGCTGTTGCCCTGATTACTACATTTTATGGATCAGTATTAGCTAACTGGATATGTATTCCTATATCCACAAAGCTTAAATCTAAAAATAGCGGTGAGGTTATGATAAAGGAGCTAATGGTGGAAGGGCTCTTATCTATTCAAGCTGGTGAAAATCCTAGAGTTATTGAGGAGAAATTAAAATCCTTCTTATCCCCTGCAAGGAGAGAATCCTTGAAAGAAGAAGGTGGTGAAGAGATTGGCTAGAAAGAAACGAAATGCAGAGTCAGGAGGAAGTTCCCCCTGGATTACCACATATGCCGATTTGATGAATCTTCTACTTTGTTTTTTTGTTATGCTTTTTGCCATGTCGGATTTGAATGCAGAAAAGTTTCAGGATATGTCCATATCTTTATCTAACTCCTTTGGAATATTTGATGGAGGAGGAAAATCTTTTGGTGAAGGACCTTTAATATCTTCCGGAATGTCCCAATTGGCTAATTTAGATATCTATACTAATAACATGGGAAAACAGGGTCATGAATCAGACATTGAAAATGAAGGGGAATATGACCCCACTACTAAGGAAAACACTGAGGATTCCCAATACGAAGGAACTTTTGGAGAGGCTTATGAAGTTCTGAAAGACAAGATGGAAGAGGTCTCTAGTGATATGCTTGATACAGTTGAGGAGCTTACTCAACTGTACAATTTGGATGATTATGTAGAGATTAGTTTAGATCCGGAATATAGATATGTACAGCTTACTATGAAGGGCTCCATTCTATTTGACCCTGGCAAGGCGGATATTCTAAATGATGCAAGACCTATTCTGTCAAGGCTAGGAGATATACTTGGTAATTTTGATGGATATATTATTGAAATAGTAGGACATACAGATAATGTCCCTATGACAAGTGGTAGATTTGATAATAATAACTGGCTCTCTTCTGCAAGAGCACTTAATGCTGCAGAATTTTTAATAAATAACAACAAGCTTGACCCTAAGATGGTAAAGTATTCAGGAAGAGGTGAATATGAACCGATAGCTGATAACAGTACCTTAGAAGGCAGAGCAAAGAACAGAAGAGTAGAGATTAGAATTTTTAATGAGTACAGTGGAAGATAAAATTTTGCTTTAATGAGAAATAAACAAATTAAAAGGGGAGACCTTAAATGAAGAAAAATATTTTGACTATTATAATTCTGGCTATGTGTCTGATTAATATTGTACTTTCAGGGGTTCTTATATTTGTCATTGTGCCTACGGCTAACAAATCAGCAAAGTTGGTCAATAAAGTTGCACAGATTATTGATTTGGAGCTGGAATCTCCAGAAAATGCAATTGAAAACATAGCAATATCGGACATTGAGACATACTTACTTGAAGAGAGGCTAACCTGTAAGTTGGCAAAGAGTGATGATGAGGATCATTATGCAGCATTATATCTTTCCTTATCACTGAATAAGACTCATAAGGAATACGAAGAGTTACAACCCCACATTAAGCAATATGAAAATAATATAAAGGAAATTGTTTCAGATGAATTTGCTAAAATAACTATCGATGAATCAGTCATAATGAAAGATATGGTGAAGGAGCAGGTCCTAATACGTATTCAAGAGCTATTTCAATCAGATTTTATAATTAATGTATCTTTTGGTAACATTTTGTATGATTAAGAAAAAAGGTGATTTTATAATCGATTTATGTTATTATGGGTGTAGAAATGCTAGGAGGTAATGACTATGAGTGAAGTCTTATCCCAAAATGAGATAGATAATTTACTTGCTGCTATTAGTAGTGGAGAGTTGGATGCGGATGATATTAAGCAGACGAATGAAAAGCATGTCAAAAATTATGACTTTGCTAGACCGTCTAAATTCTCAAAGGAACATCTGCGGACACTTAATATAATATTTGAACACTATGGAAGACTCTTATCTACTAATCTTCCGGGTTATTTGAGGAAGAACGTCCAGGTAGAGGTAATCAATTCTGAAGCGGTTACATTTTCAGAGTTTACAAATGCCTTATCAAATCCTGTTTTATTGGGTATTATAGATTTTGCTCCTTTAGAAGGAAATATAATTATTGAGCTGGCAGACAATCTTGGCTATGCAATAGTTGATAGGATGCTTGGAGGCGGAGGTTATCCACTTGAGAAAGTTAGAGATTTTTCGGAGATAGAACTTTCTATTGTGGAACGGATATTCAATGTATGCACTAACCTGCTTCGGGAGCCCTGGACTAATGTTATCGAGCTTGAGCCTAGGCTTACTCGCATAGAGACAAATTCTCAATTTGCGCAGATTATTTCCCCAAGTGAGATGATTTCCATAGTTACCTTAAATATTAAAATAGGTAACATTGAAGGTATGATGAATATATGTCTACCTTACGTATGTTTGGAAAAGGTTATTGATAAGCTGAATACAAAGTACTGGTATTCTACTATGCAATTAAAAGACGAGAAATCTTATAAAGACCTTATAGAAATTGCGATTTCAAAGGCTAACGTTCCTTTGAGAGCGGTATTGGGAAAAAGTTCAATTTCAGTCAATGACTTTATTAATATGCAACAGGGTGATATAATTAAGTTGAATTCCAAGGTAGATGATGAACTAACGATATATGTTGGTAACTTGAATAAATTCACTGCACTTCCCGGTGCTTTTTCAGGATCTTATGCAGTTAAGATTTCATCAATTATACGAGGGGAGGAGTAACTAATATGGATGGAATGCTATCCCAGGAAGAGATAAATGCTCTGCTAAATGGTCTGGGTTCAAATGATCAAGAAACTGTTGAAACAGATCACCTGACAGAAGCAGAAAAAGACGCAATTGGTGAGATATCCAATATAAGTATGGGAACAGCCGCAACAACTCTGTTTTCTTTAGTAAATCGAAGAGTCGTTATTACAACACCGGTTGTGGAGTATGCGACTTGGCAGGAGATTGCCGACAGTTATGACAAGCCCTGTGTTTTTATTCAGATATATTATGCAGATGGTTTAGATGGGAATAATATATTGATTTTAAAAGAAAAAGATGCTAAGGTTATTACTGACTTGATGATGGGAGGAGATGGCACCAACACCGATGGAGAATTGTCTGAGCTTCACCTTAGTGCAATGAGCGAAGCTATGAACCAGATGATGGGTTCTGCAGCCACATCAGTTTCTTCTATGTTAGAGAAGAGAGTTAACATTTCCCCTCCTACTGCTACCATAGTAGATATGGATGAGAAGATTAGTGGTCAGGATATAGCAACTTTTTTAAAGGGATCCTTTGTAAAAGTATCATTTAATATGATAATAGGTGATCTAGTAGACAGTGTTCTGATGCAGCTGTATCCAATTGATTTTGCCAGAAATCTTTATCAAGAATTTATATCTGTCAATTCCCTAGATACAGAGGAGCATGCTACACCACCGATGGCTAAACAAAATGATAACTCCCAACAAAAGCCGCCACCAGATATGCAACATCAATCTACATCATTAGGAAATATGTCTTATGATAATAGGCCTGATATGATGCAAGCTACACAACCATATATCAACCAAAATGCGCCCAATATGCAGCCGGTTAGAGATGTGAACGTGCAATCGGCACAGTTTGCACCATTTTCACAGATGGTAACACATATGGTAGCACCAGAGAACATAGATCTGCTGATGGATGTACCTTTGGAGGTAACAGTTGAGCTCGGAAGAACCAGCAAATCAATCAAGGAAATTCTTGATTTTGGGCCTGGAACAATAATT
>CAZMYP010000004.1:0-55118 GCA_964570535.1 uncultured Herbinix sp. | reverse complement strand
GATATCTATTTTTAGCTTGACAAGATACTATATTCATTATATAATAATTGTACACAATTAAATTGGTGAAGATAGATAAGGAGGTTATGCTATGTCTATATATAATTATGAATATATATCAAATGAGAATAGACCCGTATCAATGTCAGAATATAAAGGTAATGTTATGCTGATTGTTAATACTGCTAGCAAATGTGGTTTTACTCCTCAATATGAAGGCCTGGAGGAGCTGTATAAAAAATATAAGGATGAGGGATTCGTTGTATTAGGCTTCCCTAGCAATCAGTTTAAAGAACAGGAACCAGGAACAGACAGTGAAATAGCAAGTTTTTGCTCTTTACGTTATGGGGTAACATTTCCGTTAGGAAAAAAAGTCGATGTTCGTGGTAATGAAGCGATACCACTATACAAATATTTAACTTCTCAAAAAGGTTTTAAAGGCCTTGCCAAAGGATTAAAAAGTAAACCATTGGAGATTATATTAAGGAACATTTATAAAACTAGCTATGATGATGATCAAATTAAATGGAATTTTACAAAATTTCTTATTGACCGAGAGGGTAATGTAATTGCCCGCTATGAACCTGATGTTGAACCAAAAGAAATTGATGCTGATATTGCAAAATTAATTCAACCAGCACTATAGTCTTGATAACCATATAAATAGATTTAAGCACATTTTTTATTTGGTTGTATAATTAATATTATTGAAAAAAATATCTTTATATGTAATAATAGTAATAGAAATTAATTTAAAATTTTGGAGGATGGAATATGAGTAAATTATATGATAATTTAAATGAGCAGATGAACTTTGAATTTGAATCCGCTTACATCTATGCAACAATGTCTGCATATTTGGATGAGTTGAACATGAAAGGTATGACACATTTTATTGATAAGCAAGTACATGAAGAAATGGAACATGCCAATAAAATCAAGGCATTTCTACAGGAGACAGGATATGGTATTAAATATCGTCCTCTAGATCCAGGAGAAGGCAAATTTGATTCTGTATTAGATGTATTTGAAAGCGCTCTTGCTCATGAAAAAGTTGTAACATCACGTATCCATGACTTAGTTAAGGAAGCTAGAGCAGAAGGTGAGGAAAGAGTTCTTAATCTTCTTGCCTGGTTTGTGGATGAGCAGATTGAAGAAGAAGATACATTTGGAGTACTGGTAGAAAGATTAGAGAGAATTAATGGTCAATGGAATGGATTATATATTCTTGATAGAGAGCTTTCTGCTAGATAATTTTAGATACTGAAATAAATAATAGTGAATAAAAGATCTATTGAAAACATGATAATATGCTTTCAATAGATCTTTTTTATGTAGTTAGCCAGCAAGCTGGCCGCGCTCGGCGCGAGGGTTTCGCAAGCGAAACCCTTTCTTGTCAAGAAATATATATATATTATGACGTATATGACGAATTCATTTCTTTTTCCTTACTCATATTTAATAATGAATGAAAATCTTTCTTATACATCTCCTCGAGCTCACTACTAAAACCAATTATAATATGTGGATTACTTTTGGAATACTCCATTAATGCACTGTTAACATTATTTTCATTTTTCATAGGTATTGTTAATGCCTTTCTATTCCTAGTATTTAAAACTATAAATTTAGATACGTGGGTTTTAAGCCCATTTGTTCTATGGGTTATTTGTTTGAAATATGCCCATATAATCTCCTGATTTCTAACAATCATTGCTTTAGTCCCATTAAAGTAGAATGTATAATCTTTACCAATTATTACATTGTCAATATTTACTGCATGTTGGTAGTCTAGTTCTATCTTATTTAAGCCATCAGTATTAGGATTGTCATTAATGAATTTCTTTATTTTATTTAAGTAAGCCCCAGTAAGTATTTTTATTATTAGTACAATTAAACCCAAAAATAGTAAGGCACAAATTGCTAAAGCTAAATATACAATATAAATATTAAAAGAACCAACTACATCAGGTTCTATTAGGTAGTTTAAAGTATTTGCTTCAAGTTCGTCTTCTGAATCATAAAAACCTGCAATATCAAACCATTCATAAAAGTAATCATTTAATTCTTTGTTCATTTTTTTAATGGTTCCCTTGATATGTATGGAAGATGATGATATATCATCGCTTTTACCCATTAAATAATTATATGTATCATCGGAAATTTTATCTACTAAAGTAAAATCATCTTTACTTACTCTTAAACCAATGTATATATTATCTAAAGCCATAATATAATATTTTTTTGTAGTTTTTGTAATATTATTCTCTGTTTCTTTATACTCGGCAAAGGAATCAATTATAAAATCTATATCTTCCTCCACATAAGCACCCTTCAATTTGTCTTCTGGAAGATCATATAAAGCCACTGGTCCCTCTACTAATTTTATAAAACTTGTATTAAAGACTGCAAGCATTATAATAAGTATTAAACTTAATATAATAGCTAATTTTCCAACCTTCTTTTTAATTATAGAATTTAAATCATTAAACATATAATTCTCCCCTCATACTAAATAATATTCTTGAGAAGCATAGCATAATTCTATTATATATGCAAGTTTAAACAATATTTATGCATAAAGGAAATAATTTGTAAAAGTATTGTTTAGTTAATTATTTATCTTTAAAATATTTTTTAATCTTATTTTAATTTGCAAATATTTCAATACTGTGGTAAATTAAGGTTGTTAATTTAATGCAAGACTAGAAAAATACTAATAAGGAAAGAGGGATTTTTTGAAGAAGAAATTTTTGGTTTTATTTACAGCTTTTTGTTTGCTTTTCACTTCTATTAATCTACCAGGTGTAGCATATGCGGAGACTACTTTTAACCCACCACAGATAGGAGAAGAGGTATTCGGATTTAGTGTTAAAGAGACTACTTATGATCAAATAACTAAGTCGAATAAGATATTATTTGAGCATAATAAAACTGGTGCAAAGCTACTTGTTATAAATAATAAGGATTTGAATCGTGGCTTTTCTATTAAGTTTAACACTCCACCAGATGATAGGGGAACTAATCATATACTCGAACACTCGGTTTTAGGTGGAAGTAAAAAGTATCCTACTCATAATAGTATTTTTGATCTTACAAATACTACATATGTTTCATTTGTGAATGCACTGACCTATCCAAATATGACTTTGTATCCTATTACATCCTATAACGAGAAGCAGCTCCTTAAATCTGCAGATATCTATCTTGATGCTGTATTTAATCCTTTGGTTTTATCTGATCAAAGAATATTTGATAGAGAAGGCTGGCGCTATGAAATGGCAGATGAGTCCTCTGCCTTAGCCTATAATGGTATTGTTTATAATGAGATGCAGGGAAACATGAGTAACATAACATCAGTTGCTCTTTCCAATGCTAACAAGGCGGTTTTCCCCGATACTGATCAGGGAAATAATTCGGGCGGAAATCCAAGTGATATATTGACATTAAGCTATGAAGAGCTTATCGAAACTTATACCAATTACTATCATCCATCAAATGCATTTATGGTATTATATGGCGATGTGAATTACGAACAGTTCTTAAATATGATTGATAAGAATTACTTATCTTCCTATAATAAAAAAGAAATTAATATAGATAGATATGGGCAAAAGCCATTTGATAAGCTAGTAGAAAAGACTTACACATTCCCAGTTGCTGAAGGAACAAATACAAATAACCAAGCAGTAATTGATTTTGTCTTTGCTATAGATGATATCAAGGAACTTGGTATGGAGAATTTTATGAGTCTAAATCTGGGAATATCCTTGCTTAGCTTAGATTCTTCAAATATTAAGAAGGCAATGATGGAGAGTAAAATAGGGGAATCCTATCTAATCCAATTGGATATGACCCAATATCAACCTACAATTCATTTTATGGCTTTAAATGCAGATGCGGCTAAGAGCAAAGAGTTCTATAATATTGTAATGAAGGAATTAGATAAGGTTGTCAAACAAGGTCTAGACACTGACTTAGTAAAATCATTACTTCGTTCTATGGAATTTGAAGAGATAATAGGAAGTGGTAGTGCAGTAAATGAAATAGTACTGGCAAGTATGTTTGATAATTTGTTAGATAATCCAATGGATAATTATTTGAGTCATATTAATGTTATTGCTGATAAGCTTGATGATAATGTCCTAGAAGAAACTATTAAAAATCAATTATTAGATAATAAATTAGTTGCCTTAACCGTTACAAAACCTGAAGCTGGTCTTTTAGAGAAAAACCAGATGGCTTTGGCCCAGAAATTAGCAGAGAAGCAAGCTAGTATGACTAATGAAGAGATACAGTCATTAGTAAAAGCAACAGCTGATTTTGATGTATGGAATAACCAAGCTACTCCAGATGATGTTCTAAAAACCCTAAGTGCTGTTAAGCTAAAGGATATATCAACTGAGATTAAGGATCGCGAAATAAATGAACAAACCGTTGACGAAGTAGATTTATGGAGTGTGTCAGCAGATGTAGAGTCCCTTAGTAATATGCAAATTAATTTTGATTTAAGTCATCTTACTAAGGAAGAGCTCTTATATCTTGCGTTTTATAATGAAATGATATTCAATGGAATGGACACAAAGAATCGTACAGAAATGGAAGTAATGAATGATATATCAAATCTGTTATATAGTATGCCGACTTCAATTGATGTAGTTGCTGATAACAAGGAGGATACTGCTGCACATCCAATATATACACTAAACTTTTATAGTTTTGAAGATGAATATAAGGAATCCTTTGAGTTGGTATATGATATATTACTACAATCAGATTTGAGTAAGCTATCAACATATGCAAATAGGACAATTAATAATATTAAGGCTAATTATGAGATGCAATTTTCTGAGCCTTTTTCCCTTATACAGTATCGTAGTATGGCTTACACAAGCGCAAAATATGGGTTATATAATTATTTACTAGGACTAGATTACTATAATTTCATTTTATCATTAGAAAAAGAAATGGCTTCTAATCCTACAGATGTATATCATAAACTACTATTAGTACGTGCTAAAGCTTTCACATATAATAAAGATGGTATGAAGGTTTTATTTGCTGGTGATTCAAGTGCCTTAGATAAGTGTGTAAATACTCTGCCTGAGTTTACTGATAATTTTAATAGTGTTAACTTTCCTGCAGAGAAATATACCTTAACCAAGCCAGCTAAGAGGGAGGCAATTGCTATCAATTCTCCCGTACAGTATATATGTGTAAATGGAAGTTTATCTGCAAATGAGGTTCCCAATAGTTCAAAGGGACTTGTTATTACAACAATATTGAACAACCTGATGCTGACCCCAGAAATTAGGTTAAAGGGTGGGGCTTATGGGGTAGGCGCTACATTTGTAGATAATAATTATATGGCATATACATATAGAGATAGTAATTATATAAATTCACTTAATATTATTGGCGCAACAGATGAGTTCTTAACAGCTGTTATGCCATATATGACAGAAGATACATTGGATAGCTATAAGCTTTCATTATTTGGCAACCTGAATCAGACTAATGGTGAAATAATGGATGCTATGAGTATACTTGTATCAAAATATTTTGGAACTAGCACGCAAGACAGGATTGATTTAATAGATGAGCTTAAGAGTACAACAATATCTGATATCGAGGCATATGCGAATTATTTAGCTATAATCAATGAAAACTTGAATTATATTGTTGTAGCTTCACCTAGTGAAATAGATAAGAATAAAGATATGTTTGATGCTGTAATAGTATTAGACTAATAATCTATATTAATACTCTTATAAAAAATAAGAATAAGGGTTACTGATAATTCCAATGAGAGGAATCAGTAACCCTTATTCTTGTATTATATAGTATTACTTTCCCATTCTTTTTAGTAAATAAGGTATACCCTCTTCAAAATTAACACCATACCATTTGCCTTTACTATCGGCAAGTGTAAGCTCAATACACCTTGCTGTATAATCAGCAGCAATTGGTATAGCTTCTTTCCAGGTAAGTCCGTTTCCAAGTGCACCAACTAGAGTACTGGCGAATATGTCACCAGTACCATGGTAGGAAGTATTAATTTTCCTATGTTTATAATAATAAAACTCATTATTTATCTTATCATAGCCCACAACACCTAAGGTTCCCTCTTCATAGCTTACTCCTGTTAAAATAGAGATGTTAGCACCAAGGTCGGCAAGTCTACTTAACATTTTATGAATATAAGCCTCATCATAGGACTCCTTGTATTCCATTCCTGTCATTAACGAAGCCTCAGTAATATTTGGGATTATAATATCAGCCTTAGCACAAAGAGTAGCCATTTTTGCAGCAAATGCTTGGTCAAAAGAAGCATATAATTTACCATTGTCCGCCATAACTGGATCAACAATAATAAGGTTGTCTTCTGTCTTGAAATCATCAAATAAGGCCGCAATTATATCAACCTGATCAATGGACCCAAGATATCCTGTATAGATACTATCAAACTGAATATTCTCTTTTTTCCAATGTCTTGTAATGGGTATAATATCATCGGTTAAGTCCTTAAATGTAAAATCACTAAACATAGTATGTGTTGATAGTACAGCTGTTGGAATAATTGCTGTCTCTACACCTAAGGCAGATATAATCGGAAGGGCAACAGTAAGTGAGCATTTTCCCACACATGAAATATCTTGAATAGTTAAGATTCGTTTCATATCGATTCTCCTTTACATATAATCTTTTTGTAATTATACTAGATTATGACTATAAAAAAATACTCAAAATGAATAAAATTGATATGGTCAGATGGAGAAAAAGCGATGCTAACATATTCTTTTGATAATCGTGGTAAGTATACACTCTACGAATATTTATATAAGCAAATTATAAATGATATAAATACTAATAAGTTATTGCCTAAGGAGAAGCTTCCATCGAAAAGAGCCTTAGCTAAGCATTTAAATATTAGTACTATTACAGTGGAGAACGCTTATAGTCAGTTGGTGGCGGAGGGATATTTATATTCAATTCCTAAAAGTGGTTATTATGTTAGTGAGATTCCTGTAGACAACTATAAGCTAGATAAGGATTATAGAGATAATACAACCCTTTCAAATAGAGAGAAATCAACTACAAACAACTATTTTGTTGATTTTGTTAATAACTCTACAGCTCCAGAGAATTTTCCATTTACCACATGGAATAAAATGATGCGAGAAACTATGTCTGAAGATCAAAATGAACTTATGATTAAGTCACCTTCGATAGGGGTATATAGGCTAAGATGTGCAATAGTAAAATATCTATATAGCTTTCGTGGTATTGATGTAGAACCCGAGCAAATTCTTGTAGGAGCAGGAACAGAGTATCTTTATGGTCTAATTATTCAACTTCTTGGTCGTGATAGAAGATATGCAGTGGAAGAACCGGGATATCAAAAGATATCTCATATTTATCATGCTTATAAGATGGAATATGTGCATATTAATCTGGATCCTAAGGGCATCAATATCTCAGAACTTGAACAGTCTGGAGCTGACATCCTCCATATTACCCCTTCTCACCATTTTCCTACTGGACTTGTTACACCTATTAGCAGAAGATATGAGCTATTATCCTGGGCTTCAAAATCTAAGGATAGATATATAATAGAGGATGATTATGACAGTGAATTTAGATTGTTGGGTAAGCCTATACCTGCCCTACAAAGTATTGATGTGTCTGGAAAGGTAATCTATATTAATACATTTTCTAAGAGCCTGACGTCTACTATACGTATAAGTTACATGGTATTACCAAAGGTCTTAATGGAAGCATATAGGAAGGAGCTTGATTTTTACTCCTGTACAGTATCAAACTTCGAACAGTATACTTTGGCTAGGTTTATAGAGCAGGGCTATTTGGAAAAGCACATAAATAGAATGCGTAATCATTATAGGAATATAAGAGATAGGATTTTATATTATATTAAAAAGCACTTAGCTTATAAGAAAGGCCGAATTATGGAAGAAGATGCAGGTCTACATTTCCTTTTAGAGCTCGATACGGTATTAAGCGACGAGGAATTGATAACTGTGGCTGCTCAAAATGGTATAAATATATCCTGTCTAAGTCAATATTATTATGATCAAACTAAGGCCATAAGCAATACAATAATAATTAATTATTCAGGTGTTAATGCTGATAATATAAAAGAAGGAATAGACAGACTATTTAAGACACTATCTTGAGGAATTGCCTAATTATTAATAAATATAGATTGATTTTTACCTCTTATATAAAAAATACAACCACTTAGTTTATTTCTATTTACAATATGTATGATTTCAATATAATGAAATTATGGAGATGAAGATATGAGAGTAAGAATAGAAATTAATGAGAATATGGATGAAGCTGATGAAGTAATAATCAGATGCAGCAAACTAGATGAGAAAATCCAACAGCTATATGATAGTGTTATGGACATATCTAAGGGAACCAGGCATTTAATTCTCTACAAGGGTAATGTGGATTATTATATACCCTTAAATGGTATATTGTTCTTTGAAACCTCAGATAACTGTATCAGTGCACATACAATTGATAGTGTTTATGAAACTACATATCGTTTATATGAGTTAGATGAATTGCTTCCTGGGAATTTTATGAGGGTTTCAAAATCAGCTATTTTAAACATTAATCATGTATATTCGATTTCACGTAATATTACATCTTCAAGCGAAATAAGGTTAATGAATACTCACAAACAGGTATATGTATCGAGACATTATTATAAATCATTAAAAATAAGATTAGAAGAAAAGAGGAAGGGAATATGAAAAAGCGAAATGTTTTTTGGGGAATGCTCTTTATATTAGCAGCTCTACTAATAATACTTAACCAATTTGGAATTTTTACAGGAGTTAGTATATTTGACATTGTATTGACGGCTTTAATGGTTGGTATAATTATAGCTAGTGTACTAAATATAAATTTTTGGGGAATATTTTTTCCATTGGCAGTAATATGTATTGTCTTTGCAGAGGAATTAAAGATCACAGACTTCACCCCTTGGCCAGTACTACTTACGGCCTTATTTATAAGTCTTGGCCTATCACTTATGTTTAATAAAAACAGTTTATTTATTGTTAATACTACAGGTAGTAATAGCTTTTGTAATAATGTAGTTAATGAGCAAGATAGTAGTGTAGTTAATTGTTCTACAAGTTTTGGAGAATGTATAAAATATATCAATACAGAGAATTTGGAAAAAGTTAATATTAAGTGCTCATTTGGAGATGTAAAGGTGTATTTTGACAATGCTAAAATTTCTTCTGGTCAAGCGGAGATAAACTTAGATGTGTCCTTTGGCGAGGTTGCTTTATTTATTCCAAAGACATGGAATGTGATAAACAATACTCATGTATTTTTTGGGGACATTAAGACTTTATCGAGAGGAACAGCACAGGATATTCCAGTTGTAACAATAAATGGGAGTGTTAATTTTGGAGATGCAAAGATAATATATATTTAGAAATAAATTAAAGAGACTTAATATAATAAACTTATATTAAGGGGTTGTTATCTGAGGGAGTATCCGATAATTTTTCATCTTGAATATTTGGGTATTCCTGGAGGGCAACAGCAGCTTCATCACTAAAATTATTGAAGACAGAATCAGCCCTTGCCTTCAGTTCATTATACTTATTATTTAAAGCTTCATATTCTTTTGTTAATGTAGAGATTTGAGAAACTAATTCTTCATTTTCTAGGCCTATCTTTATTATTTCATTTTCTTTAGACTTTAATTCTTCGTCTAAAAAAATCAACTTAGCACTTTTTGTTCCAACATTGTTTTTAATCTGAGCCTGTAGTGTAGTTATGGTAGCATTTAAGCCTTCGTTTTCTTCACGTAGAGAATTGATAATTTTATTAATCTTTGTAATATTATAACCAAATAAACTTTTTTTCATTTTCTACATCCTTTTATTGGAATTATATGTATGATTTATGTACATTAATAAGCTCAAGTTATAACACGTATCAATTATAACTGATTTACTTCTAAGTAATATATGATATAATAAGAAATTATAGATGTCAATAGAATATTTAGACACAAATTATGTAATAAACTGTGATTATGTATTATTGTTTATAAATTATAAAAAAAACATATTATTATTCCTAATTATTATAATAATTGGAATTTATATAAAATTCATCAGGAGACAATATTATGAATACTGTCCTAATTATAGGAAGTAATAATTTTTTTACTAAAAACCTAATAAATAAATACTATAAAGAAAAATGGCGTATATATACATTAGTTAATAACAAAGTATATATTAAGCCTTCTTATGTGTTTGAACAATATGCATTTGATTATTGTAGCGATAGTATTAAAGAAATAATAAAAAGTTGCCGACCTGATGTTGTAATATTTACAGGCGCGTATGATACTGTATATAATTGGAAAAATGAAAACTTTAAAAATACTGCCTTGAAGTATACATCTGATCTTAGTAACATTCTTTTTTCTGTTGCAACACAAGGTATTAGGCATTTTATTTATCTTTCATCAGAAAATGTTTTTGAAGATGAGTATATAGTTGATATTAATGAGGAGATGCCTGTTTCACCCAATACCTATAGAGGCATGTTAATATCACAGGGCGAGAATATGACTTCTCATTTTGGACAAACAAAGCAGATGGAAGTAACTATAATTAGATTGGCAAATATGTATGGTATACCTACTAATCTAAAAGAATCTACAGATGTTATTTCTAAAATGTGTGTTGATGCATTGGTTAGTGGCCGCTTGCAAGTTGACGCAAAAAAAATATTTTCAGCTTTATTTGTAGGTGATGCAGTTGAGGCAATATATATCTTATCAAAGGCACCTGAGAGAAAATACAATTTGTATCATGTTTCATCTCTGGAAGAGATAACTGAAGATAAAATTGCTCAGTTAATAAAAGACAATTATTCACATCAGGTTGATATAATTGACGAGACAATGGGACTTAAGAAAAGAATTGTGTTATCCAATGAAAGACTTATTAGCGAATTTTCCTTTGATATAAGAAATAGTTATAGTGAAACGATTCCTAAGATAATTTCTTATATTAATAAACATAAAAAGCATTTTCTGGAGAGTAATGAAGCCTTTGATGGAACTAGTAATAAGCATTATTTATTTAACATAATAAAGAAGGCTGTACCTTTCCTGGAATGTATTGCATTATTTATTCCTGTATTTATGTTAAGTCACGGAATAATAGAAAGTAGATATTTTGAGGGTATTAATTTTTATTTGTTATATGTGTTATTGTTTGCAATTGTATATGGCAGACAGCTGGCTGTGTTTGCGGCTCTTAACACCGTGATTGGGTATATATTAAGCTATATATTAACTACTTCAGAGACTGCTCTAATAATCAATACTAACATATATATTCAAATTGTTCAGATATTTATAGTGGGATTGTCAGTGGGGCATTTAAAGGACAAGCTTATTGATATAAGTAAGGAAAAGAATGAAGAAGTGGATTTTCTGAAGGAACAGCTGAAGGATATTACTGTTATTAATTCTAGCAATGAAAATATTAAGGATTACTACACAGATAAAGTAATGGGTAGTACAGAAAGTATTGGCAGAATATATGATATAACCTCCAGACTTCAGGAATCAGAAAAGGGTGAAGTGTTGTTTGCTGCACTTGATACCCTGAAAGAAATTATGGAAACTGAGGAGGCTTCCATATATCTTGTATCTGATAATAAGCATTGTCGTCTGGCAACTGCATCAGGTGAAAAGGCAACAACAATGGGGAAATCTATTAATATGAATACTTACCCTGTTATTTTTGATGTATTACGATCAAATCAGATATTTATTAATCGAACTTTGGATACTACCTTACCAATGATGGCAAGTGCACTTTATGACGATGAGAAAAGTATAAGAATAGTGATTTTCTTATGGAATCTTCCATATAAGAAAATGACACTCTATTATTCTAATTTGTTAAAGATTATAGGATCGTTGGTTTATTCTGTATTTGTTCGAGATGCAAATTATCTGGATGCATTAGCATATAAAAGATATATACCTGAGACGGTAATTTTACAAAATGAAGCATTTGAGGAAATGGTTGATATTTATAAACGAGCAGGAGAGAAGGGATATTCGGAATCTGTTGTTTTATATATTATTAAAGGGGACATGTCTATAAATGAATTGAATGACAAAATTTGTTTTTTACTTCGTGAAACTGATTACATTGGAATGATATCTAACGAAGAGTTAGCTATATTACTTACTAACTCAGGTAAGAATGAGTCTGAACATGTAAGACAACGTTTGGAAAAAGAAGATGTTAAAACAGTATTTGGATATATTATATAAAAACACGAAATTAAGGTGAACTAAAATGGATGTAACAGGAATTTGGCTTATTCTTTTGATGTTAATCATAAACAGTATATTGGCAATAAGTATATTTATTATTGCATTAAAAAAGAAAAATAAGCGTAGTACTTTAATTATGTTATCTTGGTTTATTTTTATTGTTCCTTTATTGGGCGTATTATATATTTTGTTAGGATTACTAATTAATTATGTGTTTCGAAAAAGAAATGTGGATATGAGTGAAGTAAGCTTTAACCAGGATCGAGAATCAATAATTCTTCCTCCTAATCAAGATGTTGAAATGAATTACGTTCCTATTCATGATGCTATAGCTGTCTCAGATACAACTAGTTTGAGAAGGTTATTACTTTATACATTACTTAGCAAAGCAAAAATGAAAATCTCAAATATAGCAGTAGCTATAAATAGTAAAGATTCTGAGGCTTCTCATTATGTGTCAACTATGATTATGGACACCTTATCTGAACTTCGGTCTGCTGCTCAAGGTATGATTGAGAGTATGTTGAAACATCCTGAAGATGTGGAAACCAATCTACTCACATTTAATTATATTTACGAGTTCCTAAGACTTGAGATTATGTCAGATATAGAGCAGGAATCCTATATATATACATTGGATGATGTGGCTGAGAATCTTTTTACATATAATCTTTGGTATATGACAGCTACCCATTACTTGAAGCTGACGGATATGTTTATTTCAATAAAGGATTATTCCATGGCTGATAAGTGGTGTTTAAGGGCTTACCAGTATCGACCCAATATGCTTGATACTTATAAAACCAAACTTCATTTATGCTTTGATCAGCATGACTACAATGGCTTTTTTGAATGTCTAAGCGAACTAAAAAGCTCGGAAACTAGTGTAGATAAGGAGATAATGGATTTATTTCATGTTTATTACGCATAAAATATGTCTTTAATAAAAGGAAGAGAAAATTCTATGATCTCAAAACGAATTTATTTTACAATTACAGTTATATTTTTAATAGTGTTTGTACTATTTATGTTTTCATCTATATCAACTGAATTAGTGAAAGAAAAAGCAACGAATAAGTGGTCTGTTGAAAATATCCATATTACTTATGAGGATACCCTATCCTCCGACTTACTTAATATGGACAATAATAATAATCTCCAACCTTATAAAGACAAACTTAAGGTAGCTATTTTAATACAGGATAAGGATGATAACCATAGGAATATTCTAGAGGAATGGTGTATATATAATAAATATTTATATAAGCTCTATTCTTATTTACCTGCATCTGAAGAAATCAAAAATTATGATCTGATACTTTTTGGCAACATGATATTTACTAGGGAGGATAGCAAAACCTTATATGATTATGGGGATTTAGGAAAGACAATGATTTTTACAGAGCTTCCAGACAATAATTTAATTGAAGCTGACGAAAAATTGGCTGATTTTTTAGGAATAGAGACAATAATAGAGAAAAATGTAATGACAGATGGTATTAAGATATTTTCCGACCTAATGATTGGGGGAGAAAGAGTATATCATAAGGATGACTATTTTGGTAAGGAGGATGATACAACAATAAATGTGCCCTATTATAGATTAAGAGCTGGCTACGAGGTTTATTCAGTTGGCCTTATTGATAAACAGAAGGAACTTGGGATTGAGGATAAGGAGTTGCCACCTCTTTTGTGGAGAACAAGGACTAAGGAATCTTTTGTATTTGTAATAAACAGTCATATATTTGATGAAACTTCTCTGCTTGGGGTATTGACTGGTTTTATGGCACATGAAAATGAATGCTATCTGTATCCTATAGTAAATGCACATACAATTTCATTAGTAGATTATCCATATTTTTCAGAAGAAAATAATCTTACAATTAAGCAGCTATATTCAAGAAACTCAAATGCTCTTTCAAGAGATATATTATGGCCAAATATTATTCAGATTCTTAAAAATTATGGAGGTTCATTTAATTTTTTTGCTGCTTCCGAACTTGATTATGCAGACGAGGTTGATCCTAATGGAGATTATATTGACTTTTACCTGGGTCAAATAAAGAAACTTCCAGGGGAGCTGGGAATTTCTTTAGGACAGGTATCAGATGCTGATTTAAAGGATATATTAGATAAAAACTATAGGTTTTTTAATGAAAATATTCCCCAATATTATTTTACAGCACTGTTTTTAGCTAAATTTAATGAGAATGATATTAAGGAATATTTAAATCATAAATACCTTGAAAATATAAGCTTGATTATGTCTGATTATAATCAAGGAGATAGGTTGATAGAATTTTTAAATAAGGATGTACTTTCTGTAAAGTTTAATTTGGATGGGTATCAACATGAAACCTTAGATGACATACAAATGAAAAGTGTTAACAATGCACTTGGTATGTGTAATATGAAAGTAGATATAGGAAGGGCTATATTTCCTAAGGACAGCTCTGATGAGTGGAATAACTTAAGCCTAGAGTGGTCTAAAGGAGATACTTACTTTAAGAATTTTTCGAAATTTGACATGGTATCAATATATGATATGGAAAAACGGGTTAGACGTTTTCTGGCATTGGATTTCAAGTATGAATATAATAATAACAGTGTTATTATTCATATTGAAAATTTTGATGAAGAGGCTTATTTCATACTTTCAGTTTATGACAAGAAAATTGAAGCTATTAATAATGGAAGTGCCACATATATCTCTAGTAACACTTATTTGATAAAAGCTAGCTCATCAAAGGTAGAGATAAATCTACTAGATAAAAACTTAATAAAAAAACCGGAGAATAATCAAATAATCTGCTTTGACTAAGATTGTTATCCGAAGGAGAAGGAATTATGAAGGTATGTATAATTGCTGAGGGCTGCTATCCATATGTAGTTGGCGGTGTATCCAGTTGGATACATAGTATTATAAAATCATTTCCTAATATAGAATTTAACCTGATTGCAATTATATCTGACCGCAGCAGCAGCAATAAGTTTACTTATGAGCTCCCGGACAATCTTACGGAGATTCATGAGGTTTATTTACAGGATGTAGATTGGGTTGGAAACAAAAAAACAATAAGTAATAAGGTGAATTTGAAAAAGCGTGAAGTAAAGGCATTGCGAAGCTTAATTATTGGAGAAGATGTTGACTGGGTTAATGTTTTTCACCTCTTTAATCGTAAAAATATATCTGTTAACAACTTGCTGATGAGCCCATATTTCTTAGAAATAACTAAGGAGTATTATAATTTAGAATATATTAATATAACATTTTCAGACTTTTTATGGACCTTAAGGTCAATGTATTTACCCTTGTTTTTATCCTTAAAATGCACTATACCTAAGGCGGATATATACCACTGTGTAGCAACAGGATATGCAGGTGTTATAGGAAGTAAAGCAGTATCGCTTTATCCCAATACTAGGTTACTTATTAGTGAGCATGGTATTTATACCAGAGAAAGGGAAGAGGAGCTTATTAAAGCAAAATGGGTTCAGAGTATTTATAAGTCAATATGGATTGAACAGTTTAGGAAAATGTCTATAGGAGCTTATTATTTTGCTGATTTAGTAACATCCTTGTTTCAACAGGCACAGTCACTTCAGTTGGACCTAGGCTGCCCAATACAAAAGGCTATAATTACACCTAATGGCATTAATGGGGAGAATTATAAGGATATACCTAAAAAAGATTTGGATGATCCTTATATTAATATAGGAGCTATTTTACGGGTAACTCCAATTAAAGATGTCAAGACAATGATAACAGCATTTCACTATGCTCACAAAAAACAGCCCATGTTAAAGCTTTGGATTATGGGTCCAGTTGATGAGAATCCTGAATATGCAGATGAATGCTATGAGCTTGTGAAAGCACTAAAAGCAGAAAATATTATTTTTACAGGACAGATCAGCACAACAGATTATATTGGCAAGATGGATATTCTTTTATTAACTAGTATAAGTGAAGGACAACCCCTTACAATATTAGAGGGTTTTGCAGCAAAAAAACCCTGTATAGCTACCAATGTTGGTAATTGTTATGGTTTGATACATGGAGAAAGTGATCCTTTTATGGAGGCGGGAATAGTTGTACCTGTTATGAATATTTCTGAAATTGCCAATGCAATTCTAAAACTAGCTAATAACCCAACCCTTGCTAGACAGATGGGTGAACATGGATACCTTCGATTTATGTATCGGTATAAAAGTGAATATATGGTAGAAACCTATAAAAAAATATATAGGATTTTGGCAAATATGAGTGAAGTGGAATACACTGAGGAGTCTTTTATTCCTAATCAAAAATAAAGATTATAAAGAGAGGATATATGGTATATGGCAGGTATTGGTGTACAATTAAACAAAATATTTGATAAGAATACCATAACGTCATCGATTTATGGTGTTGGCTTTAGTCTTGCTCATACAATTGCTCCAGTATTATTAGTAATGGGAAGCATAATAGGTATGTCCAAGGTTCTGAGATTTGATACGGTAGGATATATAGATAGGGAAACCTTTTCATGTGCAATACTATATATTTTTATTTTTTCATTACTTACATCCTCACCCTTTAATTCGGTATTATCAAAATTTCAAACGGATAGGATATATGAGCAAAGATATGAGGATATAAGACCTTGTATTTATGTAGGAACTATAACAAATCTTACACTTTCATCTATTATTGCAATTCCCTTTTGCATTTATGCCATTGTGGTAGGTGGAATAGAGCCTTATTATATATTTACAGCATTTATGGGTTATCTTGCGTTTTCCTTAACTCTTTCGGCTATGGTATACAATTCTATACTTAAGCAATACAAGAAGATTTTTTTATATTTCACCTATTCCATGGGGGTGGCATTTTTATTGTCTATCTTATTTCATTTTGTTTTTAAATTTTCCATTACATATAGTATGTTACTCGCTTTGACTATAGGATTCTTGCTGATAGCATCCTTAGAGCTATCTAATGTCTTACGTTATTTTCCTTCCAATAGTTACAGATATATGGATGTACTTCATTATTATAAAAGATATTGGAAGCTTATTATATCAAATTTTTTATATACTTTAGGATTGTTTGCTCATAATTTTGTGTATTGGACACAGCCTTGGAATCTTGTTCTTAGGAATACATTTGTATGCAATCAGCCCTATGATATGGCATCGTGTCTAGCTATGTTTACAAATATTTCAGCAAGTGTATTTTTTATATCTAGGGTAGAAATGCATTTTCATGATAGGTATCAGGATTATATAGAGTCAATTATTGGTGGAAAATTAGATACTATTGAAAAAAATAAAAAAAGAATGTTTAAAGGACTATCATCACAGTTACTTACACTGACACACCTACAGTTTATTGTATCAGTAATCATTTATTTTATTGCAATTATTGTTTTACCAGTTATTGGATTTTCAGGATTGATTATGGAAATATATCCACAATTAGCAATAGGATATTTTTTAACATTTTTAATGTATGCTGAATTGTTATTCTTATATTATTTCGATGATTTGACTGGAGCTATGATAAATGGGATAATTTTCGCCAGCTTCTCGATTATAGGATCTATAATAGCATCAAATTTAAGTGATATATGGTATGGTGTGGGCTTTACTCTAGCAGCCTTTTTGTCATTTACATTCTCATACTTTAGACTTCGATGGATTGAGAAAAGCATTGACGTACATGTCTTTTGTAGGGGAAATATAATTAAAAAGGTTTATGAGGATATGCCACGATCAGATGTTTACAATGTATATACTAAAAATGCTAAAACACAATTATAAGATGAATTAAGAGATAGGAGGATTATATGTCAATAACCCTAAGAATTATGGTATGTATTGCAGGATTTATTTTAATAATTATAGCGAGAAAAGCTAATATTGCTCGAAAGATGACTGAGAAGCAAAGCCTATTCTGGATTATAGGTGGGGTGATAATTGTTATTTTTGGTTTGATTCCCCAGCTAGTATTTATTATTTCAAATTTTTTCTCTGTTGATTATCCACCATCAATAATGTTTGCTATTTCAATAATGCTTTTATTCTATGGTATATTTAATTGTTACAATACAAATGCAGAATTAATGGCTAAGGTACAAGAGCTTGCAATGCAGATTTCACTCCTAAACGATGAAAATATAAGATTAAAAAATTCACTTAAAAAGGAAAACCAAGTTGCTGCTGATGAAAATTTGGAGAAGTAACCAATGAAGAAAAGGTTATTATTTGTTATAAATACATTAGGAAGAGCCGGGGCTGAAATGGCTCTAATTGAGATGCTAAAAAAGCTAGACTCAATGAATAAATATGAACTCTATCTTTATTCAATTATACCCTGTGGAGAATTATTTGATCAAGTGCCACAAAATGTTCATATACTGAACAAGAATTACAGTAGTTGTTCCGTACTGTCTCCTTTAGGTCGAATTAAGATAATTAAAGCCATTATTAGTGCTTTTTTCTATAGATTGACCGGCTTTAGGTTACTAGGTTATATGATAAAAAATATTAGGGAACAGAGGGCAGATGGTGGGAAGGTTCAGCTAGATAAGCTTCTTTGGAGACTTCTTGCAGAAGGAAAGCCTGTAAATAATGAAAGCTATGATTTGGCACTGGCCTACATTGAGGGGGCTGCTACTTATTATGTATCAGATAGAGTAAATGCAATTAGTAAAGCTTCATTTATACATATAGATTATAAGCTATCAGGCTATACATCATTAATGGACAAGGATTGCTATAGTAGGATGGACAGGATATATGTAGTGTCAAAAGCAGTAGGTGAGAGGTTTGGAAGTATTTACCCCCATTATAAGGACAAGATTAAGTTGTTCCGTAATCTATTGGATAGAGAAGCTATACTTTTAAAGGCCAAGGGACAGGCAACAGACTTTACTGATGAATTTGATGGAATACGATTGCTTACTGTAGGCCGATTACACTATCAGAAGGGATATGACATTGCTATAGAGGCATTAGCAAGAATAATCAAAGAAGGTTATAAGGTGCGATGGTATATAATTGGCGAGGGCTTAGAAAGAAGCAATCTTGAGTCCCTAATCAAGAAATACAAGATAGAAAACTCATTTATTCTTTTGGGTATGAAGGATAATCCTTATCCATATATAAAACAAGCAGATATATACGTTCAGGCCACACGTTTTGAAGGAAAGAGTATTGCTATTGAGGAAGCACAGATATTAGGTAAGGCTATAGTTGCATCTGATTGTACAGGTAATACAGAACAGATCATATCTGGATTTGATGGTATTTTATTTTCATTAAGTGTAGATAATCTGGTCCGTGAACTGAAGCTACTAATAGATAATCCACAGGCACGCAAGGAATACGAAGAGAATGTGAAGCTGAAAAAACTTGAACATCCCGAAGATCTTAGGGATATGCTTACATTGATAGAAAAGGATGGAGAAAATAACATATGAAAAAGGTCTTAATAATTGTCCCGGCATATAATGAAGAAAAGAATTTAGGTTCTTTGTTTGACAAGCTTTCTAAGCATAATATTAGAAGCTTTGCTGATATTTTAGTAATAAATGATGCTTCCAGTGATAAAACAGCAGTTATAGCATCATCATATGATGTTTTATTAATTACCCATGTATTTAATCTAGGTTATGGCTCAGCTCTTCAGGTTGGCTATAAATACGCTACAAGACATGGTTATGAATACGTAATACAATTAGATGCTGACGGCCAACATAGTGTTACTAATATTGCTCATTTATATGATTGCCTGACCAAACCGGATAAGGATGGTAGTTTACCAGACATTGTTATTGGATCAAGGTTCTTAGATGGAAGTAAGTCATTTAAAATATCATTTATTAAGAAAATATCTTTGGCTTGGTTTTCCTGGTTAATAAAGATAATAACCGGGAAAAAAATTACAGATCCTACTTCAGGACTGCAAGGCTTGAATAGAAAGGCATTTAAATACTATTCTGAATTTGGTAATTTCGATTTCTATTATCCCGATGCAAATATGATAATCCAAATGATTCTTTTGGGTTATAAGGTAGAGGAAACAACATCTATAATGTACGAACGAGTTGAAGGAATCAGTATGCATAAGGGCTTACTAAAGCAGCTTTTGTATATGTTGATTATGCCTCTTAGCATATGGACAGTTGTCATTCGAGTAAAAAAAGGATTACAGAAATGATATTAAGAAAGGTAATCAATTATGCTGCAAAAGAAAAAAGTTAAATGGTTTCCTCTTCCTAGAATAGAGAAGGTAAAAGAGCTTAATAACCCATATTGCGGATGGTATTCATTGTTTCGTTTTTATGCTGATAGTAGAGTATGCCATAATCTTGGTGTGAAATTAGAAGATATTGTTATTGCTTCTAGTCAACAGCTTTGTCTTGTAGTTATCAATTTAATCGCCTTTAATAATAGAGATTTAACCATTGAAGCACTTCAAAACATAAGAAACATAATACAGTATTTTGCTTTACAGGATAAACAAATTATTTTACGCTTTGTTTATGATTGGGAGGGTAGCGGTATACTAAGTGAGCCCAAGGATATTGAATATATATTGAAGCATATGGACCAGCTTTCAAATATTTTGAAGGAAAACGAAAAAAACATCTGTATTCATCAAGGGCTTTTTATTGGGAGCTGGGGTGAAATGCACAATTCCAGGTATCTTACAGATAGGCATATGTATCGCCTAGCCAAACAATTATATAATTGTCTGGGAGAAAGCACTGAGATTGCTCTAAGATGTCCAAGCTATTGGAGGATGATTTTTAAAACCTATCAACCGCTTAATGATGAGACTGCATATACAAAGTTTATGGGAGCTAGATTTTCACTTTTTAATGATGGAATGTTGGCCTCAGAGACTGATTTTGGAACCTATGGTAGTACTTATGGTAAGGAAGCTACTAATCATAGTGAAAAGTGGATAAGGAAGAACGAGCTAGAATTTCAGAACAAGCTTTGTAAATATGTATCAAATGGTGGAGAGGTTATTAATAATTGTGAGTATAATGATGGTGGGTCAGCTATAGAGGACTTAAGGGTTATGAGAGTATCTTATCTTCATACTGATTATGATAAACAGGTGCTTGACAAATGGAAAACAAGCAATTCAGGCATATCAAGCTCTTTATGGAAGGATAAATCAGCATTTGAGTATATATCGGCCCACTTAGGCTATCGTTTTGTAATAAATGATGTGAATATGAAATCAGCTAGGAATAGGGGACTAAAGGTTATTATTAAGCTGATTAATACAGGATTTGCCCCTTCTTATCATAAGTTTGATGTTAAATTATTAATTCGAAACATAACTTATACAGATTTTGAAGAATTTGAACTAGATGTTGATACACGTAAATGGATGCCCCAGGACATAATTATCATAGAGAAGGTAATATCTATTGATAAGAAGAAAAGTAGCAAATATATATTAAGTTTTGGGATTTATGATCAAAGAACACAGAAGAGTATTGAGATAGCCAACACTTTCGCAGCAATGGATTATATGGGCTATTATAATATTGGAATTATAGAAAACAAGTAAATAAAATTTCCCCAGTATTAAGAGTAGGAAAAGGTATTAATATGGCAGACACATTACTAAATGTAGTTATAATTGCAAAAGAAAATACATCTTTAAGGTTTTTACGAACTTTAGAGAGCATACATAATCAGATTTATTCCCCGATTAAGGTAATTGTGGTTGATATAAACGAGCAAAACAGTATGTACAGCCTTGGACTACAGGAGGATTTATCTCTATATCCTGAGGTTAAATATATACAGCTAGATTCATCCCTTTCTATAGCGGAGACTCGTAATTATGTTATGGACTCATTAGTGGGTGAATATGTTGCATTTATAAATGATAATGATACATGGGATCTTAATATGGCCTCATCTCAAATTGAAAAACTGAATTCAAATCCCTCTAGTGCTGCATCCTGTGCCAACGGTATATTAATAGATGAGAGAAAGCCTGGTATTTCAATCCAGCCTTTAAGGGAGACTATAATTAGTGATTCGTCAAAATGGATCTTATATACTCCTGCTAAGATGTCAGCCCAAGTAATTTATCGAATCAAAGCAATAAGGAAGGTTGATTATTTTAATGAGAAATTTACAAGTCTTTGTGATCTTGAGATGCTACTTAAGCTTAGTAAAAGATATAAAATAGTAATATCCTCTGACTATTTATGTGAATGTAGATTAACTACCAAGGATAATAATTTTGAATTAAATCTCTATCTGGATTATAAAAAGTTGAAATTAAAATATTTAGAATACTTTATTAAAGACAGAAAACTTACACAGGAATATTATGGCCGAATGCTTGATTTGACAAGAGTTAACTATATGTGGCTAGATTATTTGATATATATGGTTATGTATTTTATTAAAGGTCCATTTCATTCGATTAAATTTCTGCTAATAAAACTATGGAGAATTCTTTATTATAGCTTAAGATGGATTTATAGAGAGGTTTCAATTATTAAAAATAAAACCAGAATAGCTATTAATATTAATAAGATATCTAGAGGAAAAAACAATAAGATAAAACAGGTAAAGAATACAGAATCCTTTGGTAAAGCCATAAATGAGACACTTACCTTTGTATCCGCTAAGGAATACAATGAGAAAAGTTCCTTAGAGTATATATTTAATAAGCAAATTAAATATATTGATATTCCAAAACATGTTACAATAATTAAGAAAAGTATGTTCTATGAATGTAAAAGTTTGGTCTCTGTTAGGATTCCTGATACTGTTTTGGAGATAGAGGCCCATGCATTTCAAAATTGTATTAATTTGCGCCATGTAGTATTTCAGGATAGAAGCAGACTTAATAAAATAGGTGATTATGCTTTTGCAGGCTGTGGTTTATTAGAGGAAATTAACCTTCCTTCCTCAGTAACTCAAATAGGAGCCAAAGGATTTTCAGAGTGTCAATTATTAAGACAATTGAAATTTGGTGAGAGTTATATCTTTTCCTCCTCAATTCAAAGGCTTTCAAAGCATACATTTGCAGGCTGTACAAGCTTACAGGCAGTAGAATTTGGAGCTAATAGTATTCTTGAAATTATTGAAGATGGTGCTTTTTTAGGATGTAGTAACTTAAAAAAGGTTGTATTTACAAGTAGAGTAAAGAGCTTAGGCAATTATGCATTGGCTTATTGCAAATCTATTGAATCTGTTGCATTTTTACAGATAGACTCCTTAGAGCAAATAGGAAAATCGGCTTTTATGTATTGTCAAGCATTACCTTATTTTCAACTACCTAATGGACTTGAACATATTTTATCCCGTACATTCTATAGTTGCTCTAGACTTAAATATATTAAGATACCTAAGAAGGTTCTTTCCATAAACCATCAGGCGTTTAGGAAATGCTCCTTGCTTTCAAATGTAGTTATCTTAACAGGAGATATAATGATTTCATCAACAGCATTTGATAAAAATACAAAAATTAAAATTCAAGATAATGTGAGGACTGAAAATCTGATAGATATAAAGTAGTTACAAAGAGAGGTATGTTAGGCTATTATGAATTCCAAAGAAAAGAAAAATTATATATATAATCTGATATATCGTATATCTATTATAATTTTGCCCTTAATTGTTACCCCATATATTGCAAGAATATTGGGTGCTCAGCAGGTAGGCTTATATGCTTTTTCAAGTACTGTAGCTTGTTACTTTATTATGCTTGCTAAGCTAGGCCTGGACAACTATGGGAATAGAAGTATTGCCTCCTGTAGGGATGATATTGAGAAAAGAAGTAAGGTTTTTTGGGGTGTATTTACTATACAGATAATTACATCCTTTTTATCAATATTAATTTATATTTTACTCATTATAATTGTATTTAATAACCAATTGATATACTGGATACAGCTTTTGTATGTAGGGTCAGCCCTTTTCGATTTTAGTTGGTTTTTTTATGGAATGGAGAAGTTTCGTATAACTACCATAAGAAGTGTTTTATCTAGGACATTGATTATTATTTTAGTGTATGTATTTGTACATTCTGAAAAGGATCTTCTAATATATGCAGCTGTTATGTCTGGATGTTTTTTATTTGAACAGCTTCAGTTAATACCTTTTTTAGTTGGTCATCTAAAGAGGGTATCAATTAAGAAGGAAGATGTTATTTGTCATATAGCACCTAATTTAAAATTATTTATACCTCTACTTGCCTTAAGTGTATATAATTGGATGGATAAATTAATGATTGGTGTTATGATGGGAAGTACTGCAGTGGTTGCATTTTATACATATGCAGAGAATATTATTAATCTTCCCAAGGGAATATTGTCAGCTTTGGATACTGTTATGTTGCCTAGAATATCTAATTTAATTGCAAATAACAAGGCAGAAGCCGGAATACATAAGATGCGAAAATCTATTCGTTTTAATAGCTTTATCAGTTGTGCTCTTTGCTTCGGAATTGCAGGTATATCCCCGGTATTTGTGCCTTGGTTTTTAGGGTCTGAATTCGAGCCAACTATTATTCTGACTATGCAACTTGCAATAGTTATTATACCAATGGGAATCTCAAATGTTGTTCAGACTCAATATTTAATTCCATTTAAAAAGGAAAGTGTTTATATTAAGGGAGTGACTCTTGGAGCTCTAACTAACCTTATATTAAATATAATATTAATTAGATTTTATGGTGCCTCTGGTGCAGTAATTGGAACCCTTATAGCTGAGCTTCTTGTGTGTATATATCAAATAGAACATATAAGAGATATATATAATTTTCGTCAGCTAGGGACCATGCTTATGCCATTTTTAATATGTGGTCTACTAGAATTTATTATTATTATTCTATTATCATTTCTATCAATTAATATATTGATTTTGCTATCTATACAGGTGTTAATTGGGGGAGCAGTATATTTATTAGGATGTTCAATTTATGTTATATATATCAGCAAGGAATATAGTGGTATTAAGGAAGTTCTTAATAGACATATATCATTACCTATAAAAAAAGAGAGAGAAAAAAATGATAATTGATACTGGTGCATATGTAATGTCTTTAATTTTGGTGTTAATAGGTAGTATTGTACGGGATTTTGTAATTCCGTTATTTGTGTGGAAAAAACACCTTAAGGATAAAAATTATAGCTATCGTTTTATGTTCTGTATTATCACACAGGCTGCGCTTCAAATCAACTTGGTTTTATTATTAGGCTTATTTAATATACTTAATAGCTATACCTTTGTATTTTTTAATATAGTAATATATCTTTTGATTATATGGAATTATTCTAATAAACAATTTTTTAAAGATTTTAGAAGCGGTATTAAGAGGATTTGGAGGGCTCATAAGGAGGGAAAATTTACAAGATATATTCTTCAATCCTTGAGTAGCTTTTATAAAAAGACTTTTAGAGCTATTTGGCAAATGCCTATTTGGAAGTATATTAAAAAGCATTGGCTGGAAGTATTTATTCTTATTGGATTAGCTATATATAATATATGGTTTTTAACACATAATACTATAACCTATCACAGCTATCAGTTTTCTGATATACCAGTTCATCAATCATGGATATATCAACTAGAGCAAGGAAATATATATTCTGAAGGTATATATCCCTTTGGTATGCATTCTATGATATATTTTATTCGTATAGTATTTCGTTTTAATCTTCGAGAAATTATGTTATATGCTGGAGCTTATCAAACAGTCATATTAATAATTTCAATATACTTACTTTCAAAAGAGATTTTCTCGGGTAAGTATACTCCTATTACCACAATCCTTATTACTAGCTTTATGTTGAATCAGGATCGTTATGCTGCATCACTTCCTCAGGAATTTGGAATGTATGCAGTTATTGCCATGGCCTATTTTCTTATAAGATATCTTCATTCAGATAAGAAAAAAATAATTATTAAGAATGATTCTAAAATACGAAGGGCTTTTCGTATTAACTCATATATTAACAGTCGGTATATTGGATCTGAAATGATTCTGCTTATGCTTACGGTTGCTTTAGTTATTTCCTATCATTATTACACAGCTATAGCTGCAGTATTTGTAATAATTTCTATAGGACTTGCTTATATACCAAAGATTATTAAGAAGCAGTATTTTGTTCCCCTATTGTTTTGTGGAATAATGGGTGCTGCTATTGCAATAGTTCCAACGGGTGTTGCCTTGGTTAAAGGAATTCCATTCCAAGAATCGATTGCGTGGGCAACAACAGTTATGTCAGGTGATGAGTGGCATGGAAGTGAAGCTGATTATAAGGATGAGCTTGATACTGCCCTGGGTAATGAAAATACTGATGTTAGTACACCTAATACTGATGAAGTTCATCTGGAGGGAAAACAAAAGGTTGACTATTCGGGGAAATCATTCAGGGAGATTATAAAGTACTACTTCAACTCAATATATAGCTTTGGTAAAAATATGCTGCTTGGCTATGGACCTAATATTTTTGTATTTAAATGTATAATATTTGGACTTATACTAGCACTCCTTATGATATTTATTAGAAGCACAAGAAATACTGCCTATGACTATATGGCTTTTATAATTACAATGATGATGTTATATACATTGGGAGCATCAAGGGAATTAGGTATACCAGAGCTTATTGCTGCAGATAGAGCTACAACTTTTGCTCAACCCTTTATTGGAATAATTTATATGATGCCTTTAGATTTTGTTTTTCGTATTCTAGGAAAGATAAAAAAGCCTTATTTTCATATTTTAACAGGGTATTTATCCTTATTAATTTGTGGAATTATGGGGTTTTTAATAATTGATTCTGGATGGTATCATGATTACTTTGATGTAAATCAAGCATATTATAATGAGCCGGAATATGTACTTAGACATATCAAAAAATCATTTAATAAGAATTCATATACAATTGTTGCAACAACTGATGAATACTATGATGTTATAGATTATGGAAGGCATACAGAGCTCTCAAGATTTGTTAATTTAATAAATAAAAAAGAGGATAATTTTACATTTACAACAGATTATGTTTTTTTCTTTATAGAGAAGGTTGTACTGCAGGATTATAATTATGGTAGGGTTAAGGTGGACTTAAAATATGCAGAACAGGATTTTTTATATTTAGGAGATATTCAGGACTATTATTTTCAAAGAGCAGTCATGGAGTCAAAAGCATATTATTGGGCTAAAGCATTTCAAAAGATATATCCACGGAACTTTAAAGTCTATTATGAAGATGACATATATATAGTTTATATGATGGAGCAAAACACATATTTCCCATATAATTTACAGATAGATTACTTAGCCAATTGAAGCTTTGGAGGTAATAATGAAAGATAAACAAAAATTATACGTTGCTTATTCTGCTGACGATAATTATGCAAAATACCTTGGAATATCAATGATATCCTTATTTCAGGCTAATAAGGTTTTTAATGAAATAGTTATATTTGTATTAGATTGTGGAATTGGTGATATTAATAAAGAGAAGCTAATGACTATAGCAAGTGACTATAATCGCAATATACAGTTTTTGTCTATGAAGGATTATATGGATAAATTAGAGCTTAATATGGGTTCAAGAAAAATTTCAATTGCATCTTATGCAAGACTTTTTTTATCATCAGTTATTCCTAAGCATTGTAATAAAGTTATATATTTGGATTGTGATACTATTATATTAGATGAACTTACCAAACTCTGGAATCTTGAGCTTAAGGATTATATGCTTGCAGGGGTACGTGATACCGTTGATAAATATTTTTTGAGAAAAATTGGATTAAATACTGATGATTATTATGTAAATGCCGGAATTATATTAATTAATTTAGCTAAATGGAGAGCAACTAATATTCAACAAAAATTTATAGATTTTATTGAAGAATATAAGGGTAATGTGCCACACCATGATCAAGGGACTATAAATGCAGTATGTAACAAAAAAATTCTTATAGCATCTCCAGTATGTAATGTAACCTCCAATATATATTCTTTTTCAGCTAAAACAATAAGGCGGATATATTTTATGAATAGCTTTTACTCTCAAGAGGAATTAGATGAGGCTAAAAAGAATCCTGTGATAATTCATTATACTACCGGCTTAGTAGGAAGACCCTGGGAGGAAAAATGTACCCACCCAAGGAGGGAGGATTATATTAAGGCGGCTTTAGAATCACCTTGGAAGGACGATAATTTATTGCCTGATAGTAGGGGGTTTATGGTAAAGGCTTTTGCGTTTCTTTATAGATATACACCAGGATTCTTATCTGAAACAGCATATCGGATAAGCTCTTGGTTTTCACATATTAAAAAGTAAATAGTATTTTTAACCCAATATTAATAATTATAAGGTTGCTCAAATGACAACTTGTTGTATAATGTATATAAACGTTTATGAATATTTATAACTCAATTGCTATTAAGTGTACAAAATATTAGAAAATATGTGGAAGGGGTGTATAAATAAAATATTAGGGTGCTTATAAAAACTGGAAAGGGGGTAAAAGGTGGATGTCAGAATTGCTTAAATATGCATTGTCAGGTGGGAATTTAATTCCAACCTTACTACTGATAATTGTATTGATATATTGGTTATCTGTTATTATTGGCGTCTTTGATTTTGATTTATTTGATGTTGATGTTGATGTAGAAGTTGATGTTGATGTAGATATTGGTGATGGATCAGGTCCATTCCATGCAATATTAGGATTTTTAAAGGTTGGAGATATACCTATAATGTTTGTTTTTAGCCTAATGATTCTTAATTTTTGGATTATTGCTATGGTAATGTATTATTTGCCAATACCTCCCGGAGGATTAATTAATTCTTTATTACTAATACCAGGGTTTGTACTTAGTGTATTTATTACAAAGCTTGAATTTTTACCCTTTAAAGGTTTGTTTAAAAGAGGTAAAATTCATGAAAATGAAGAACTCGAAGTTATTAGACACTTGTGTAAATTGAAATGTGATATCAGTGGCAAACGATTAGGTCAGGCAGAGATTGAAAGAGATGGAGCATCAGTTATTTTAAATGTAATGACAGAATTTGATAATGAAGTTTTTCTAAAGGATGAGACGGCCTGTATATTTAGAAAAGATGATAATAAGAATGTATACTATATTGTAAAGGTAGAAGGAGTGATTTAAATGAGTTATCCGCTTCAAATAATGTTAGTTAGTATAGTTGCCGCAGTAATAATAATATTTGGGTTATTAGCTTTATTTGCAAGTTTTTATCATAAGGTAGAGCAGAGTAAGGTCTTAATTAGAAATGGTGTAGGTGGACAAAAGGTATGCTTTGGAGGTACCATAGTTGTTCCAATTATACATAAAGTAGAAACTATGGATATATCAGTAAAAAGAGTAGAAATTGCCAGAGAAGGTAAGGATGGTTTGATATGTCAGGATAACCTACGAGCAGATATTAGAGTTGCTTTTTTTGTTAGAGTTAATCAAACCCGTGAGGACGTATTAAAGGTTGCACAGCTATTAGGTTGCCAGAAGGCATCTGACCCTATAACCTTAATGGAGTTTTTTGATGCCAAGTTCTCTGAGGCTTTAAAAACTGTTGGTAAGAAGTTTGATTTTGTTCAGCTATATACTGAAAGAGAAACCTTTAAAAATGAAATTCTTCAGATTATTGGAACTGATTTAAATGGTTATGTTTTGGATGATGCTGCAATTGATTATCTTGAGCAAACTGACGTTTCTCTTCTTAATAGTGAGAATATATTAGATGCAGAGGGTATAAAGAAAATAACTGAGCTTACTGCAAAACAGCTTATATTAGCTAATGAGATACAAAGAGAAAAAGAGAAAACTATTAAGAAGCAGGATGTGGCTGCCAGGGAGGCTATATTAGAGCTGGAGAAGCAAAATGCTGAGGCAGAAGCAAAACAGAAAAGAGAGATCTCTATTATAACTTCAAGAGAAACGGCTGAGGCTGAAAAGATAGCTCAAGAGGAAAGATTAAAAGCAGAGCTAGCCCGAGTTAGAACAGATGAAGAGGTTGAAGTCGCTGAGCAAAATAAAGAAAGACAAGTTATTGTTGCTATAAAGGCAAAGGAAAGTACAGAAGCCATAGAGTCAGAAAGAGTTGACCGAAAGAGACTGTTAGAAAGAACTGAGAAAGAAAAATTAATTGAGTTAGCTGTTATCGATAAAGAGAAAGCACTTGAGCTTGAAAGAAAGAATATTCAGGCTGTTATTAGAGAAAGAGTTACAGTTGAAAAAGATACTGTTGTTGAGGAAGAGAGAATTAAAGATACTCGTGCTCTTGCTGAAGCAGAACGTTCCAAGACTGTAGCCCTTAAAAAGGCTGAAGAAGAAGCTGAGAAGGAAAGAATTATTAAGGTAAAAACTGCAGAGGCCTTAAAACAGGCAGCAGAATGTAATGCTGAGAAGACAATTATTGATGCAGATGCAAAATTAAAAGCTTCACAAAAGGAAGCAGAGGCAATTAAAGTGATTGTGGATGCTAAAATCCTTGAAGAATCTACTACTGGTATGGCTGAATCTAAGGTTGTTGAAGCAAAGGCTCTGGCTCAGGCTAGGGGCGAGTCTGCAATGATAGAGGTTAAAGAGAAAGCTGGTACGGTTGAAGCTGATATCTTAAAGAAAAAATACATGGCAGAGGCAGAGGGAATAAGAGAAAAGGCTACTAGCATGAAGGCACTTGATGAAGTTGGTAGGGGCCATGAAGAATTTAAGCTTAAGCTTAATAAGGATAAAGAAATTGAGATTGCATCTATTAATATTCAGAAGGATATTGCAGAATCACAGGCATTGGTTATTCAAGAAGCTCTTAAATCTGCGAAAATTGATATTGTTGGTGGAGAAACCATGTTCTTTGATAAGATTATTGGTTCAATCACCCAAGGCAAATCCTATGACCGCATGGTTAAGAATAGTGAGGTTCTAACTGATATTAAGGAGACCTTTATTAACGGTGACCCAGAATATTTTCAGAAACAGCTACAGGATCTAATTGGTAGATTTAATATTAACTCAGATGACTTGAAAAACCTATCAGTAGCAGGTGCTGTTAATAAATTGATGAGCAATGCTGATGGTACAGACAAAACAATGTTAAGTAAATTATTAGATTCCGTTAATAAGGCAGGGGTAGGTAATGTGCCTGCAGGAATTGTGATGGGAGATAAATAATTAACGAGTAAAAGAGGTAGATTAACTTGGGGGCTAAAGAAATAAAAATTAATAATAGTATGGAAGCCAAAAGAGATATGGAAGATAGTACCTACGATGTTATTAAAAATCGTCTTTTTACCCAAAGCGAAGATTTAAAAAAACGTGTGGATAAGCTTAATGTTGCTAAAAATGAAGTGTTTGGATCTATTGAAACAAAACTTTTGGGTAGCGATAGGGTTATAACTGATCATAATTGTATTCCTAGTGATATGGCACCTATAGGTGATATATTCTTATTTGGATATAATGTCAGTATTGGACTTAAAACCAAGGTTGAGATTAATGATGTATTTTCAATTTATAGGTATAAGGATCATACCTTTCAAAAGGAAAAACTTGATTTAATCAATAATGATCAGTTTATTAAGGATTTTGATGATCTTTATAGATACTACAAGAATACAATTTTTGTTAAGTTTACAATTCTAGATCCATATTTCTATATGATTTTTCAAACTGGTCAAAATGCCACTGATATTAAGGCCTTCAAATGGCTAATAAAGGGAAATAAGTTAATCTATGTTGATAGTAGAAGTGAGCATGAGGTTAAATTTGTAAAGAGTACTGGATTAGATTATGTAAAAACAACGAGGGATGATCATCACAATGGTGCTTTTCCCCATGTTTCTATACTTGATAAGGTGTTTGTTGAAACCGTCAATGGCGATTTGACAATTAAAATTGAAGATAATACTGAATCTGGAGCTGGAATATACTCCGAACCTGTGGATGACATAGACCAGAACCTTGATGATGCAGATATATATTATGCAGATTTAGATGAAATTATTGTCATAAAAATTCGACCTTATAAAGAAAATGATTATAGGTATTTTGTTTTTAATAACAAGCTTAAAAATGTTGTAAGAATCGATTCCTTAGAAGATACATGTATATTACTTCCTGGAAATCATGGAATTATTTTTCCTGAAGGCTATTATCTTCAAAGTGGCGAGTATAAAATATTTGATGTACCTGTACAAAATGGTATCTTTGATAAAATGATTAGCTCCATAAATGGAGAAGACTATCAGTTCTTATTTTATGATATTGAAAGCGGTATATATTTAATTTATTCATACAATATAATAGACCAGACGATTGAAACACCTATTTTATGTAGTGGATATTCACGATTTGATAATGGTGAGATGATAGTATTTAAGCCGGAGGATGAACCTAGAAAGAATCATATGGTTCAGATATGGCAGACTCCTTATGTGGGCAAAAATCATATAAGAGAGGGTAATACTGATTCGCTACTATTTAATATTGGGAACAAAGATATCGTTAAATGCATGGCTGAATGCATGGTTGTATATAAATTAATTCAAAAAGGCGAAAGCTATCAAAGTATCTATATTGATATTGTAAAGGAAACAGAGCAAATAATAGATACTTACTTTTGGCTAGACAAGGATGAAGCATATAACTTAAAGGAAGTGCTTTTAAGTATTAAGGAAACCTCATCCTTTGCAATTGGTGAATATGAAAAGGTAGTACGGATCAAAAAATCCACAAAGAAACAAATTGATGAGGTAAAAAAGGAATCAGAAGAGCTTCTTACTAGGCTAAATTACGGAACCTATAACTCTATAAATGAATATGTAAAGATCTTAGCAGAGATAAGGAATCTACGGGGCAGGATAGTTTCATTAAGAGATTTGAGATATTCTGAGCCTGCAATAGTTGATTCACTAGACACAAGAGTTAAAGAAAAGAATGAAGAGTTCTCTAATAAATGTGTTAAATTTTTAGTCCAACCTGATGGATTAAAGATTTACTCAGACAAGGTAAATGAATTACAAGAAGAAATTATTAAAGTTACAAAATCAAAAGAGGGTAATGAGCTTATTGAAAGGATGGATGAAGCATCTAGAGATCTAGAGCTTCTTATTGATATTGTCGGGAACTTTAATATTGAAGACCCCACTATGACAACTGAGATTATTGAAAAGATTTCATCCTTATTCTCTTTATTAAATAATTCAAAAGCTCGAGTAAAGACTAGAGTACAGGAATTTGCTAAGCAGGAAATGACTATACAGTTTGCTTCTCAAATGAAGCTACTAGGCCAATCTGTAGTTAATTACTTAGAGGTTTCTGATACAGTAGAAAAATGTGAGCTATATCTAAATAAGATTATAGTTTCAATTCAGGAGCTAGAGGGAAGGTTTTCTGAGTTTGATGAGTATCTACTAAAGCTTAATGAGAAAAGAGAAGAGTTATATAATACCTTTACAAATAAGAAGCAAGCTATAATAGATAAACAAAATAAACGAATAGATGGATTATTTCAATCCTCTGAACGTATTATTAATGGAATAATTCATAGGTTAGATAGTTTTAATTCAGTAGAAGAAATTAATGGATATCTGGCCACTGATATAATGGCTGAAAAGGTTAGAGATATTACAACTAAGCTACGAGACCTGGGGGATAATGTTAAAGCTGATGAAATAGCTTCAAGGCTAAAGACTATAAAAGAGGATGCCATTCGTCAGCTTAAGGATAAGGAGGAGCTATATCTAGGTGGCAAGAATGTAATTAAGTTAGGTACACATCACTTCTCTGTTAATACCCAAGCTGTTGACCTGTCCATAGTTCAACGAAATAGTGACTTATATTATTATATTACTGGTACAGATTTTTGGGAGAAGATTGAATATAAAGGAATAGATAAGTATCAATATGTATTTGAACAGAGTATTGTATCTGAGAACAAGGATGTCTATCGAGGTGAATATCTTGCCTACTCAATTTTTGAAGCCGCAAGAAGTAATCAATATGAAACTCTGGATCTATTGTATTCAAAGACAGAAGTAGGATTACTTCAAGCTATTCAAAAGTATATGGAACCTCGTTATCAAGAAGGCTATACAAAAGGTGTTCATGATATTGATGCTGCCAAGCTTCTTAAGGCATTGCTAGATTTACATTATAATATTGATTTGCTAATTTATAAGAACCGAGTTAGAGCATTAGCACGATTGTTTTGGAATCGCTTAGCAGAAAATGATACTAAGGAACTCTTGGTATTTCGCTTAAGGGAATTGGCAAAGGTCGGGCAATACTTTAATTCACAGCCCAACTTGGACAACTATATTCCTTATATAGTAAGTAAGCTTGAAGCTGCATATAATGGATTAACCTTCTTTGATAATCAAGATATACCTGAAGCTGCACAATATCTTTGTAAAGAAATTATGATAGATAAAGATTTCGTTGTTAGTAAAGAGGCCGAAAAACTATTTAATGGATTTATTGCTTATTTAAATAAAAAAAATGCATTTGATGAATTTAGATTGTCCATTAAAAACAGTACCAAGGATATTGAGGGAACCTTTTATTTGGTTAAGGAATGGGTAAATGCATATAGAATAGATGTCTTAGATAATAGCGAAACAGAGGATTGGATAGATGAAGAGGAACTATCTGGTGTACTTGATGAATTAATAGTTATCCTAATAGAAAACGTAGCAAGTCTTGGTAGAGTAGTTTCAGTAAATACAAGAACTACAGTAGAGGGCTTGGTTGGGACTCACAATGTAATTAATGATGGTAAATATATACTTGTGTATACTAAATTTATTAATAAACTAAGAAATTATTGTGATATTATCGTTAAGGATTATAACAGTATCCAGGCCATTAAGAAGGACTTAATTCAAAAATGCAAAAATGATTTTAAGCTTGATGAATTAAAACCAAAGGTACTTACATCCTTTGTTAGAAATAAGCTTATTGATCAAGTGTATTTACCTCTGATTGGTAATAATTTGGCAAAACAGATTGGCGTAGTAGGTGATAATAAGAGAACAGATTTAATGGGAATGCTGCTTTTAGTATCTCCACCAGGCTATGGTAAAACAACATTAATGGAGTATATAGCCAGTAGGCTTGGTTTGATTTTTGTTAAAATTAATGGACCTTCCCTAGGAAATTCAATTACATCAATTGATCCAGAGCAGGCTAATAATGCCAGTGCAAGAGCAGAATTAAGAAAGCTTAATTTAGCTCTTAAGATGGGCAATAATGTGATGCTATATGTGGATGATATTCAACATTGTAATCCGGAATTTCTACAGAAATTTATTACTCTATGTGATGGACAAAGAAAAATTGACGGTGTATATAAGGGAGTACCTCAAACATATGATTTAAGGGGTAAGAAAATAGTTGTTATAATGGCTGGAAATCCTTATACAGAAGGTGGGGAAAAATTTAAAATTCCTGATATGTTAGCTAATAGAGCAGATGTATATAACCTTGGTGATATGCTAGGTGAAAATGAAGAGGCCTTTAAACTTAGCTATATTGAAAATAGTTTGACCTCCAATCCAGTTCTAAGTAAGCTATCAACTAGTAATCAACAAGATTTATACGGTATTATTGATATGGCTAAGGGTGTTGACAGAGAAAACGTTAATCTGGATGGGGATTATTCAACAGATGAGCTTAATGAATATATAAGTATTATCAAAAAGCTATTTATAGTAAGGGACGTTGTTCTTAAGGTTAACACAGAATATATCTATTCGGCAGCCCAATCAGATGATTACAGGAAGGAACCACCATTTAAACTTCAAGGTTCCTATAGAAATATGAATAAGATAGCTGAAAAGGTTGTTTCAATAACTAATGAAAATGAATTGTTTCAACAGATTCTTACGTGCTATGAAAATGACTGTCAAACACTTACAACAGGTGCCGAAGCTAATATGCTTAAATGGAAGGAGCTAGTAGGCTGTTTAAGTCATGAGGAGCAAATTCGTTGGGATGAAATAAAAACAATTTTCCTTAAAAACAAGATGATCAGGGGAGAAGACAAATTAGGTCAAGCAGTAGTAGCTTTAAGCAATCTTACTGATAATATAGAGATGATTAAGGATATTATGGCAAAAACTATTTAAAATGTAACTTTATTTTATCTATTTATTAAGCAATTAAAAAAGGGGAGGATTTTTTTGGTTCAAATTATTTGTAATTCTTGTAAAAAACAAATTGATGTGGATAGTTTGTTTTGTAAATTCTGTGGGTTAATGGTCACAAAAAACACAGAGGATCAATATGACAAGAGGATGGTAAATATTTATAAAAAAGTATATAAAACTCTATGCACTAATAGTGATTATTCTTTAACTGAGCTTAAGAGAAGGTTTGAGCCCTATAAGTATTATGAAACTAAGAAAATGAGTGATAATGATTATTATAAGACACTTGTTGATATTATTTTCTTTTCAGGTTTCAAAGAAGTAAATATGGAGAATTCTATAGAACAAACCCATAAATACTTACCTGATTATAGAAAAGTTTGCAATTATACACAGGAAAAAATAAATGAAATTAAAATTGATCCTACCATGACCCTAAACAAATTTAAAATTGATGCCTGTATTTGGAATGCAAAGAAAATTGTAGAATTAGTTAAGAATTATGGGTCTATGAAAAATTATATTGAATCCTTTAATACAGACGGAGATGATGAAGAACTTTACAAGCTAAAGAGAAGCTTGGAGGGTAATTTTAGCTATCTTGGAGGCGTATCTACATATCAATTTATGGCTGAGATAGGATTGGATGTACTTAAGCCAGGTAAAGAAATAATGAGAGTTTTCAGAAGACTTGGATTAGTCGAAAATAAAAAAGATTTATTTGGGGCAGTAAAGGTTGGTCGTATAATGAGTAAACATACAAACTTACCCATTGGATTAATTGATGAGGTATTTGTCTTATACGGACAACCAGATCAGGATAATTTTATATGTATTTGTTCTGACCAAGAACCAAAATGTGATAGATGTGGCATTCATTCAGAATGCTTATATTCAAAGAGTGAGGCCTAATATATAATAAGAACCGGTATGATTTTAAGCTATTGTTAAGCATAAGTCATACCGGTTTATTTTTTTGTAATACGTGAATTAACTATACTGCATTATGACAAAATGCTGCAATATTTTCTATAGGTATATCACATACAGAACCTAATCTATATGGATCAGTTCTCATTTGTCCATTATAGGGACCAGAAGCCCCACCACCAACACCTAAGCTTATACTTTTGCTGTCTAAAGCTCCACAGAGGCCTTCTGACAAAGGAATTGATGGAGGCGTACCTTGTTCAGTAATTAGTCTGACAAAGCATGAATTAACTGATAATACTACACCGGTAAAACCACATCCGGACATTCCACCACTAGTAGTAAAGATTGTTACAGGTTTCCCTATGAATTCACATATGTGTCTTGCCAAGCTGTTATTGCAAAAGCCACTATTATTACTACAACCTGCTGATGACATATTATACCTCCTCTTACAAACTATTGCTATTAGTACCACAATTTTGTAGTTGTGATATTAATATATTATGTGTAATATTTATATTGTGTGACATATTATGACATAAAAGATTGTTATTCCACTTTACACACTAGAGTATAAGGATATAAAAGGATATAAAAAACATATATAACTATATATAAAACCAGAAATTATTATGGTATAATTTATAACAGATAATAGATGTCATTTTAATGAAAGCTCTGGTGGTTATATGCAAAAATTTTTAGTTTCATTAAAAAGAAATATGATTTTACTACTTGAAATAGAAATAATTGTTCTGTTTATTTATACATATGTAATCATTCCTGTTTGCGAATTAATTCTTAAAAGGGTAATGAGAGCTCAGAATTATGGATATTTTTTTGATAAGAATATATTAAGTGTAGTAAAAAATATTTGGATATTATTAACTCTGCTTGGTATAGTTTTATTTATAGGATTATGCTTTTATTTAGAAGTAATGCTACTTATAAATGTTATAATTTATAGTGATAATAAAATCCTAAACGTTTTGAAAAAAAGCTTATTTTCAATAAAAAAGCTATTTTCACCCTTTGGCTTAGTCTTATTGCTTATATCATTTTTTGCTAGTATGTTGATGCATTTTAATTTTTTAACCAGAATTATTCAGACTTTAAAGATAAATCAATATTTTAGGTATTATTATTCATATAATCCTAAAGCTACTGCAGCTGTTAGTGTTACTCTGCTTTTTATTATATATCTGGTGATTCGTTTTCTTTTTGTTTATCCGATTCTTTCATATGAGGATGTATCAATTAAAGAGTCCTTCAATCTTAGTGCCAGACTTATGAAAAAGTACTTAATTACTACTTCAATCAAGGTTCTATTTGTTAATATACTTGCATTGTTATTTTTTGCAATATTTTATCTTCTAATAATTTTCATTACAATTATGGTCATTAAAAGCAATGTAATTGTCAGGCTTCAATATGCTATAAGCATGACGGTTATTGATTCTGTAAATAGGATGCTTATATTTTTTTATAGTTTAGCTATGATTATTATCAATCTTGAAGCTTCTGTATTTCTCTGTAAAAAGCTCTCTACAAAAAAGCCTAGAATTTATAGTGAAATTCCTATTATTTTAAAGGAAGATCAAAATAGAAAGAAAAGGGGAAGGATATGGAGTCTTATAGTTATTATAGCTCTTATAATCTTTGTATTTACCAATGATGATTTTCTATTTAGTTTTCGATTAAGAACTGGATACAATCCAGAAGGGAAAAAACCTAATATTATAGCTCATCGTGGAAATTCAAATGCAGCACCGGAGAATACTTTATCCGCACTTAGCTCGGCTATTGATGTTAAAGCTGATGGTGCAGAAATTGATGTTAGGATGACTAAAGACGGGGAAATAGTATTGATGCATGACAGTAAGCTTTTAAGAACTGCTGGGGTTAATTCCCATGTGAATCAGCTTAACTATTCAGAACTTTCTGATATTGATGTAGGTTCTTGGTTTTCTCCAGAGTTTAAGGGAGAGAGGATTCCAACACTTATGGAAGCACTTGATTTATGTAAGGATAAGTTAAACCTTATGATTGAAGTTAAAAGTGATAAAAACAAAGAGAATGAAATTGCCAAAAAGGTCTTGGAGAATGTAGAAGCAATGGGAATGGAGGATGATGTTATTATTGCTTCATTTAATCCAAAGGTATTAGATGAAGTAAAAAAATATAATAAAAAAATTCCAACCTGCTTGATTTTAAGGTTTGCCTATGGGAATATAGAAGAAATGGAATATGTGGATATATTTAGTATTGAATCGAGGTTTATGCAAATAAAGTTACTACAAAGCATACAAAATAAAGGGAAATCAATGATAGTGTGGAATGTATCAGAGAGTAACCAAATAGCATCATTAAATCATTTGGATATTGATGCTATTATTATAGGCGACCCTATTAGAGCAAGGGAAATAATATATGAAGATGCAGCACCTGGATTTATGAACAAAATCTTGCGTCAATTCTTAATGAATAATGGCATTTATCATTAATTCGAATAATATTCGAAAAATAAAGTACAAATGATCAAGGATGATATAGCAAATATAGGAACAATGCTTTATAATAGTTATATGTTTTACTTTTCAGATATAGATAGATAATATTGGGTTTACACTTATATTATATGAAAATGAGAGGAGAAGGCAGAATATGAAACTTGAGGGAAAAGTTGTTGTAGCACAGGGAGGGGGACCTACCGCAGTCATTAACCAATCATTGGTTGGTACAGTTCTAGAGTCAAGGAAGTTCCAACAAATAACAAAGGTATATGGAGCTGTAAACGGTGTGGAAGGTATTATTAATGAGGAATTTCTTGATTTAACTCAGGAAACAACTCACAATTTAGAACAGGTGGCGATCACACCTTCTTCTGCATTGTTCTCTACCAGAGATAAGCCTGATGAAGCCTATTGTCAAGAGATATTCAAGGTTTTTAAAGCACACAATGTTAGGTACTTCTTTTATATCGGAGGTAATGACTCTGCAGATACAGTAAGAATTGTTAATAAGCAGGCAGAATCCACAGGCTATGAATTTAGAGCTATTCATATACCCAAGACAATTGACAATGATTTGATGATGAATGATCATACTCCAGGATATGCTTCAGCAGCTAAGTTTGTTGCTCAATCATTTATTGGGCTAAATCTGGACAACCGTGCTCTTCCGGGGGTACACATCGGAGTAGTCATGGGAAGGAATGCCGGTTTTTTAACAGCGGCATCATCTATAGCACAAAAATATCCTGATGATGGTCCTCATTTAATATATCTTCCTGAGAGCGAATTTAGTATGGATAAATTCCTTGTTGATGTAAAAGGAGTATATGATAAATATGGCAGATGTATAGTTGCTGTATCTGAGGGAATTAAAGGCAAAAATGGAAATCCAGTTATTGCAGAGTATTTGAAGGGTGATGTAGATGCCCATGGTAATAGACAATTATCTGGAACCGGGAAACTTGGGGACATTCTTTCTGATCAGATTAAATCCAAGCTAGGTATTCAAAGGGTTAGATCAGATACATTGGGATATCTTCAGAGATCTTTCCTTGGCTGTGTATCAAGTATTGATCAGCATGAGGCCAGAGAGGTAGGAGAAAAGGCTGCACAATTTGCTATATGGCATAATATTGATGGCTCCATTACTATTAACAGAACAGGGAATTATTCAGTATTATATAAAATGACTGATCTTAAGAATGTAGCAGCAAATACCAGACTCATGCCAAGTGAATATATTAATAGTGCTGGTAATAATGTAACTGATGCCTTTAAGTATTATCTGCAACCTTTACTTGGTGAGGATATGCCACAAGCTAACATGCTTAGAGCACCTAGGGCTAAAAAGATACTTAATCCTAATGGTTAGAATATTAGTTGTTGCAACACAATAAACAAGCTGTAAATATGAGGCTGTCCCAAAGTGCTATCTGGGTGTTCTTTAATGCTATACACCCTGATAGGCATTTTGAGAAAGCCTCTATTATTCTAAAATTATACAGAATAGAAGAATTTTATGTGCTCTTTATTATTAATTCTGATATACATTGCCGATATTAGTCTTGGCCATGCTGATTCCCTATTAGGATCAGTATGGCCAGTAATGTATGGGAAGCTTGAGGTGCCAATATCTTATGTTTCTAATTGTATTTGCTATTCTTATGTTTATGATGTCAGAAAGACTAAATAAAAATTAATGAAATTAGATACATAAGGATGGTTTTATGGTATAATTATGGATGTAAAAAGTCGTGTTTTAAAGCTTTAGGAGGTGTTTTATGGATTTTTCTACTGTTTTATTTGCATTTGCCTTAACGCTTTTTGCTGGATTATCCACCAGTATAGGTGGTGCGCTTTCAATATTAACAAAGAAAACGAACACAAAATTTCTTTCAATTGCATTAGGGTTTTCAGCAGGAGTAATGATCTATGTTTCGTTTGTTGAGATATTTCCCAAGTCCAAAGGGATTTTATCGGCAGAGCTGGGAGCAGTAAATGGAGCATGGGCTACAGTAGGTGGATTTTTCTTAGGTATTCTTATTATAGGACTAATTGATAAATTTGTTCCTTCTACAGCAAATCCACATGAAATACATACTGTGGAAGAAATGGATGGAAAAAGTGAGGATCACAAGGCGAATCTTATGAGAATGGGAATGTTTACAGCACTAGCTGTTGCCATTCATAATTTCCCTGAAGGATTAGCTACTTTTACAGCAGCCTTAAGCGACAAAAGTCTAGGTATTCCCATTGCTATTGCTATAGCAATACACAATATACCTGAGGGCATAGCAGTTGCTGTTCCTGTATATTATGCAACTGGTAGTAGAATGAAAGCCTTTAAATTATCCTTGTTGTCTGGAATAGCAGAACCAGTCGGAGCTTTGGTAGGATATGTGTTGCTATATAACTTTTTTAATGATATTGTGCTTGGCTTGATATTTGCAAGTGTTGCAGGTATAATGGTATATATAAGCTTAGATGAATTATTACCTTCAGCAAGGGAATATGGTGAACACCATCTTTCTATATATGGTCTTGTAGCAGGTATGGCTGTAATGGCTGTTAGCTTATTATTATTTATGTAAGAATATTAAAATTTTATTGGCTATAGAACCTAAGACCATTATTTTGATATTTTATATTTAGTAATTATATTTTTATAGGAATCAATATGCAAAGGAGGAACAAGATGCACAAGTATGTATGTTCTGTCTGTTCATTTGTTTATGATGAAGCAGTAGGCATTCCTCATGAGGGTATAGCACCCGGTACAAAATGGCAAGACATTCCGGATGATTGGGTATGCCCCTTATGTGGTGCAACAAAGGATGAGTTCATTAAGCAAGGTGAAACTATTACCACAGAAGTGAAAAGGACACAGATAATTGTTGAAACATCTTCTGACATGAAGGAATTAACACCCTTAGAAATCAGTGCTCTATGTACTAATCTGGCCAGAGGGTGTGAAAAGCAGTATTTGTTCAAAGAAGCATCCTTATTTATTCAATTAGGTGATTACTTTAAGGGGGCTTCTGCACTAGCTAAGGATCCTGACTTTGATCTGCTGATGAAATTAATTGAAAGTGATCTAGAAGAGGGCTTTGTATATGCAAACGAAGTGGCATCTGATTCAAATGACCGAGGAGCCAAGCGAGCTCTTGTCTGGAGTGAAAAGGTTACACGTATTTTGAAGTCATTACTAATAAGATTTCAAAAAGAGGGCGATACTATGCTTGATAATACTGGTGTCTATGTATGTACAATTTGTGGGTTTATTTACATAGGAGATAATCTACCTGAAGTTTGCCCCGTCTGTAAGGTACCAAATTGGAAATTCGAGAAGATAGAAGGGGGGAGTGTACATGTCTAAGAAATATGCAGTAAGGAATATTAGATTGTGTACCAAGGATTGCTTATGTCTATATGTATGTCCTACAGGTGCTACTGATACAGAAAACAGTATCATTGATATTTCAACATGTATTGGATGTGGAGATTGTGCCGATGCCTGCCCATCTGGTGCCATTTCTATGGTTCCATTTGAGTATCCACCCCAGCAGACTAAGACCGAAGAGGTTATAGCAGCAATGAATAAGCTGTTACGTAGTAAGAGCCAACAAGAAAATATTGCATCAGGTTTACCAGGCAAACTTTCTTTGGCAATAGAAAAATCTAACCGAATTATGGCAGAGGATATTATCCGAGAAGCTGGATATATGCTTCCTCAAAGTGATAATGTTGTAGAATTTTTGCAATCATTATTAGATAAAAATCAACCTGACGATTTCCCTAGGGATGTAGTTGAAGGGTTGTTATATAGTTTTAAAGATAGTAATATTTCAAATCAGGAGGTCAATAATATGGACAATTCAAAAAACAAGTATAGTGGAACAAAAACAGAAAAGAATCTTATGGAAGCTTTTTCAGGTGAAAGTCAGGCAAGAAACAAATACACATATTTTGCAAATATAGCACAAAATGAAGGCTATGAGCAGCTATCCGAAATCTTCCTATCAACAGCTAGAAATGAGCAGGAGCATGCCCGTATTTGGTTTGAGGAGCTTGGTAATCTTGGAAATACTGCAGAAAATCTATTACAGGCTGCAGAAGGTGAAAATTACGAATGGACAGATATGTATGATAGATTTGCAAAAGACGCTGAAGAAGAAGGCTTTAAAGAGTTAGCTGCTAGATTCCGCAGGGTTGCTGCTATTGAGAAAACTCATGAAGAGCGTTATCGTAAGCTATTAAGCAATATTGAGATGCAACAGGTATTTGAAAAGGGCGAAGAGACCATGTGGGAATGTCGTGTATGTGGTCATATGGTAATGGGTAAAAAAGCACCAGGTGTTTGCCCAGTATGTAAATATACTCAATCTTATTTTGAAGTAAGAGCCGAAAATTATTAATAGAGTACCAGGCACCGTAAACAAATAATGAACAAAAAATGAACAAACTGTGAACAAGGATAACATATGTTCATCATTTGTTCATTTTTTGTTTACAAAAGGTTTATGGTACCCGGTACTTTATAGGAAATATCTATATTAATTTATGAAATCATTATATTTGTTGACCTTATTCGATTATAATGTTAACATTTTTATTGTTATTTGTTACTTATAAATATTAAATAGAATTAAATATTACTACATTAATGACTTATGGGAGGAAATTATGAAACGGAGAACTAGTGGGCTAATGTTGTTAGTTGTAATGCTATCCATATTGATAGCTTTTGGAGGATGCACGAAGAAGAAACAGGATATTTCTGATGATGTCACCAATAATGATTCATTAGAGATTGAAGAAGATGATAAAGAAGTAATTAATGAAGTAGAGGAGCAAGTAGAGGAGCAAGTAGAAGAACAAGTAGAGGAACAAGTAGAAGAAATCGTTGATGTACCAGCTAATGATTTTATTGTCAATGAACTTCCTTTAGTTGAAGGTGGAATAAAAGGTGTATTTGCCAAGTACAATATGCACGCAGGAACTTGTGTAAATGGTTATTCAATTAGTAGTTTTTCTGATAACGTAATTGAGAATTATAGTTCAATGACATCAGAAAACGATATGAAACCTGAAGCTATAATAAATGAAGACAAGAGTATTGAAGCTGGAGATATTGTTGTTGAATTTAAGCAAAGTGCAATTGATCAATTAGAATTTGCCAAGAATAATAACATGGATGTAAGGGGCCATACTCTTGTATGGTATAGTCAGACTCCTCAATGGATATTCTATAAGGATTTTGATATAAATAAGGAGTTGGTTGATCGTGATACAATGCTGGCTCGTATGGAAAGCTATATTAAACAAAATTTTGAACTTTTAGATGAACTTGGTTATATAGATCTCTTTTATGCATATGATGTTGTAAATGAGGGCCTTATGGACGATGGTTCACTTAGGGATTGCTATTGGAGAGAAATAATTGGTGATGATTATATTTGGCATGCCTTTAACTTTGCAAATAAGTATGCTCCCGAACATATTAAACTGTTTTATAATGATTATAATGAACAGTTCAAAACTAAACATGTAGTTAAATTAGCAGAATCCCTTGTTGATGAAAATGGTGAATCATTAATTGATGGCATCGGATGCCAAGGTCATTTATATACTAAGGATTCAATTGACCAATATATGAAGACTTTAGAGGCCTTCAGTGCTACAGGACTTGATGTTCAGATAACTGAAATTGATGTAAGCCTTGGAACCTGGCAGAACATCCTTCAGCCTACAGAAGATAATCTTAAGGAACAGGGAAGATATTATTACGAGCTTGTAAATAGGATATTTGAAGGCAATAACTCTGGAACTACTAATGTAAGTGGAATTACCTTCTGGGGAGTTTCTGACGAAGCATCATGGAGAAGAGATCGTAGCCCATTATTGTTTGACCTTGATTTCAAAACAAAATATGCTTATTTTGGTGTTGTTCAAGATTATGAACATGCTGGTTATTAATTAATTATGTTTTATAAACAAAAATATATCAAATTTAATAGTTAAAATGCTTACTAGGTAGAGATATTGAATGTTAGTATTCAATATCTCTATTTATTATATAATAGGAAAATTCGTCCTATTATATAATAAATTCTCCGCTAGGATGCGCACTCACACGTTTTGTATTTAGCCAGCAAGCTGGCCGCGCTCGGCGCGAGGGTTTTGCATGCGAAACCCTTTCCTATATTCCCAAAAGCTTTTAATTGTTTAAAAATGTGGCTGTGAATCTTGTCTTTCAATTAAACCATATTAAAGATTATATTTATGTATAAATTACAATTATAAAAGGATAATATACATCAAATGATTTGGAGGAATTTGATGTGAATGAAGGATTGGTTGTAGCTGTGAGAGCAGTGATAAGTTTTTTTTCTCTTCTTATACTTACTAAGATTCTAGGAAAAGAGCAAATTAGTCAATTGACTTTTTTTGACTATATAGTTGGTATTACAATTGGATCTATAGCATCTGAAGCCACAGTTGATTTATCCAGCAGAACTTGGCCCCATTGGGTTGGAATAGTTACTTGGGCAATTTTGGCATATTTAATGCAAACTGTTTCTTTAAAATGGAGATACGCTGCAAAAGTAATAGAAGGAGAACCCACAATTGTTATAATGAATGGAAAAATAATGGATAAGGTCCTTAGGAAAATGAAATTAAGGGTTTCTGATGTACTTGAGCTGATGCGCAATCAAGGAATATTTGATCCAAATGAAGTGGATTATGCAATTTTAGAACCTAATGGAAGTCTATCAGTTCTTAAAAAGCCGGAATATATCCCGCTAACCCCAAAAGATATGAAAATTGAAGTAAAACCTACGGGTATAAGCACAGAGCTTGTGTATGATGGTGTACTAATTGAAGAAAACCTGCGACAGATGAATAAGGACAAAAAATGGCTAATAGTTCAACTAAAGAAACATGGAATTAAAGATATATCAGAAGCACTTTTGGTAACCCTAAATGATGCCGGTAGCATATATGTAGATAAGTATAAAGATGATTTAAAGAAGATTAAAGATATAGGAGATTATAAAGGTCCATATTAATATTGGATATATTCAAAAAACTTATTTATGGTTATACGAGGTGATGTGAAATGAGAAAGTTTATAATTACAGTTATTCCAATAGTTCTGTTGATATTTTTTGTATTTTTGATGTTTAGTGGGTATATGCTTAAAAAACCATTAGGCCAAAATGATGATATTGAGCAATCAATAAATGATATAATTGAAGTTGTAAATAATGGCTTCTGGGAGGAAGCAAATAGTAAAATTAAGGATTTAGATAAAGCATGGGACAAGGTAATAACTAGAGTACAATTTGGCTCTGAAAGAGATGAAATTAATAATTTTAGTATATGTCTTGCACGATTACAAGGAGCAGTGAGGGCTAAAGACAAACCAAGTGCATTAATGGAATTGTACGAGGCATATAATCACTGGGTTGAACTAGGGAAGTAGACTTGAAACTATTGGCATACCAAACATACTTGCAATCTATTAGTATATAATTTATTATAGAAATGATAACAAATAGAACGATTTTATTGTAGTTAATCTAAAAAAATCATAATATAATTTTTTGTAATTTAGGTATTGCTAATAATACTATAGATACATTTTTAATAGATTGGAGAGCATGATGAAAAAACTTATAATCGGAATATTAGCTCATGTTGATGCAGGTAAAACCACCTTAGCAGAACGTCTTTTATATCTCACAGGCAGTATAAGAGATTTTGGCAGAGTTGATCATAAAAATGCTTTTTTGGACAACAATGATATGGAAAGAGCAAGGGGGATTACCATCTTTTCAAAACAGGCAGTATTTTCATATAAAGATTTACAGGTAACATTACTGGATACACCGGGACATGTGGATTTTTCTACAGAAATGGAACGAACATTACAGGTCTTGGATTATGCTATATTGGTTATAAGCGGGAGTGATGGAGTTCAGGGCCATACTGAAACCCTATGGAAGCTTCTTGCAAGGTATAAGATACCAACCTTTATATTTGTAAATAAGATGGACATTGATAGGACAAATCATCAATCACTAATGGAAAATCTTAAGAAAAAGTTAAATGAAGGATGTGTAGATTTTAGTGATAATCAAGAATTAAATCAAGATTCAAGGCTTCTTATGGAGAACCTGGCTATATGTGATGAAGATTTACTTGATCAATATATTGAAAAAGGAATTATTGAAACTGAAGATATTGGGAAGGCGATTATTCAAAGAAAAATTTTCCCTTGTTATTTTGGATCTGCACTTAAAAATCTTGGGGTAGAAGATTTTCTAAAGGGTCTTAACCTTTATACAAAAAAGAAGAATTATCCAGATGTCTTTGGTGCTAGAATTTTTAAGATAGCTAGAGATTACCAAGGAAACCGTCTTACATATTTGAAAATTACCGGTGGAAGTCTAAAGGTAAAAATGCCTCTTACAAATAAAAAATCAAATCAAACCAACAAGGATATTATATCAACAATAAATATAGTAAATAAGGATATTTGGGAAGAAAAAGTTGATCGAATTAGGATTTATTCCGGTGCTAAATATGATGTTGTAGAGGAAGCAGAAGCTGGTACAATCTGCGCTGTCACGGGGCTTACCAAGACATATCCTGGCGAGGGACTGGGTATGGAAAAAGATTTAAAAATGCCATTACTTAAGCCTGTACTTACCTATCAATTAATATTACCTAATGATTGTAATGCATTTTCTCTACTTTCACAGCTTCGACAATTAGAGGAAGAAGATCCAATGCTACATATAGTATGGCAAGAAAAGCTACAGGAGATTCATATTCAACTAATGGGTGAGATTCAGATTGAAATACTTAAAACCCAAATAAGAGAGCGTTTTAATGTTGATGTTGAGTTTGGTGCTGGCAATATTTTATATAAGGAAACAATAAAGGAACCAGTAGTAGGGGTAGGACATTTTGAACCATTACGTCACTATGCGGAAGTTCATCTACTTATGGAACCAGGTGAGAATGGAAGTGGTTTGATATTTGACATTAAATCTAGTGAAGATATATTGGACCGTAATTGGCAAAGGCTAATTCTAACCCATTTAGAAGAAAAAGAACATATTGGGGTATTAACGGGATCTCCAATAACTGATATTAAGATTACCCTTATAGCAGGACGAGCCCATCTAAAGCATACAGATGGTGGAGATTTTAGACAGGCAACCTATAGGGCAGTTCGTCAAGGTCTAAAGAAAACTAAAAGTATTTTACTTGAGCCTTATTATCATTTTAGGTTGGTAGCACCAGCTGATACAATTGGAAGGGCCATGACAGACATTCAGAGGATGAATGGAAGCTTTGAAGCACCTGAGGTTAATGGTGATATAGCTATACTTATAGGTGATGCCCCAGTTGCCACCATGGCTGGTTATCATGTGGAGGTAAATGCCTATACAAGTGGCAGAGGCAATTTATTCTGTAGCTTAGAGGGATATAAGCCTTGCCATAACCACGAGAAAGTACTAAGCAGAATAGGATATGTCAGTGAATTGGATCAGGAAAACCCAACAGGCTCAGTGTTTTGTTCTCATGGTGAATCATTTATTGTAGAGTGGGATCGGGTTGAGAAATATATGCATATAGAAAATAATTGGAATGACTATCTTACAAACAAGCCTCAAAATTCACATGATAATGCAAACGATATTATTCCAATAGCAAGTAAATCCTCACAAAAGAAGCTTGATTCCTGGGAGGAGGATAAAGAGCTTGAAGAAATATTTACCCGTACCTTTGGAAGTATAAAGCAAAATCCTGTCTATACTCAAAGCAGATTAGGATATGAAAAAAAACCATACCAAGGAAAGACTTCCAGTGATAACAAAGAATATCAAATAAGCAACAAAACAAAAAACTTTGCTAAGGAGTATCTTCTTGTTGATGGTTACAACATAATATTTTCATGGGAAGAGCTAAATGAATTATCAAAGCAAAGCTTAGATGCAGCAAGACATAAATTAATGGATATACTTTGTAATTATCAGGGCTTTAAGAAAAACATAATAATCTTAGTGTTTGATGCGTATAGAGTTAAGGGAAGCCTAGGAGAAGTGCAAAATTATCATAACATACATGTTGTATATACAAAAGAAGCTGAAACTGCAGATCAATATATTGAGAAAGTAACCCATGATATAGCAAAAGACAATCATGTAACAGTTGCCACCTCAGATGCAATGGAACAATTAATAATATTTGGCAAAGGTGCAATGAGACTTTCATCGAGAGATTTAAAAGAAGAAATAATGAGAGTTAATAAGATGATCCGACAAGATTATCTGGACACTCCCTCGCATGGCAAGGCATATATAGGAGAGGTACTGCCAGATACTTAGGTACCAGGCACTGTAAACAAAGTGTGAACAAAACCAAAAGATTTGTTCACACTTTGTTCATGGTGCCTGGTACCAATCAATGATAAAATGGAATATAATTTCATATAACAGTACTTTCTTGATTATAAAAAAGGATGTGGGAGCATGGATATTAATATTACCTATATAGATCATAGTGGATTTTTAGTTGAATGGGATACCTGCTATTGGTTATTTGATTATTACAAAGGGGTCATTCCCCCAATTAATAAGCAAAAACCCATGGTGGTATTTGTTAGCCATAGTCATGGGGATCATTTTAATCCTAAGGTTTTTGATTTGTTTAAGAATAATCCAAACACATATTACTTGATTTCATCTGATATTAAGTTAAATCAAAGGGCTACGGATAAATACGGTATTACAGAGGAATTATCTCGTAATATCATAGTGATAAAGCCTGACCAGGAGAGTAGCTATTCTTGGGATGGTAATGAGATGAGAGTAAACACCTTGAAATCTACAGATATGGGTGTCGCATTTTTAATTAGATATATGGATAAAATTATTTATTATGCGGGCGATCTTAATTTATGGGTTTGGAAGGGAGAAAGTAAACAATTTAACAATAATATGAAGGCGAAATTTCTTAAGGAAATGTCAAAGCTTGAAAATATAAATATTGACATTGCTTTTGCCCCCTTAGATCCTCGACTGGAGGATTGGTTTGACCTGGGAATGGATGCGCTACTTGATACTACAAAGGTTAGATATGTTTTTCCTATGCATTTCTGGGATAAACCCGAGATTATAGTGAAGTATAAGAAGGAAAAGGAAGCCAAATATTTATCAACTTATATTATGGATATAAAGGAGCCCAATCAAAGTTTCAATTTGGACATATAGCAGATAGATAATATTCTATAAAGAACAGGAGTTATAGATGAAGCAAAATGAGAACGAAAAACAGCAGAGGTCTAATATAAGCAAATTAAATCTTGAATGTATAGCTAGAATCCATACTGATTTTCCTGATAAATTTGGAATACCAAGACAAAGTGGAATTGTAGAAGCCCTAAAGGCGATGATTGTATTTGAACCTAAATTTCGTAATCCTGATGCATTAAGAGGTCTGGAAGGGTTTTCTCATATTTGGCTTATCTGGGGTTTCCACCATAATCATAATGAAAAGGGTGATTATGATGACTGGTCACCCATGGTTAAACCACCAAGACTAGGTGGAAATACCCGAATGGGAGTATTTGCGACTCGTTCTCCAAACCGTCCCAATTCCTTGGGGTTATCATCGGTAAAACTTGATAAAATAGAAGAGCATAAAGAGTATGGACTGGTTCTTCATGTTTCAGGAATTGATCTTATGAATCAGACGCCGATATATGATATTAAGCCTTATCTTGCATATACGGACAGTCATCAGGAAGCATTGGGAGGCTTTATTGAGGAGACTACAAAGCAGGAGCTTATGGTTGAATTTGACAATGAGTTTCTAAAACAGATACCAGAAAAATATCACGAAGCCTTAATGGGTGTATTAGCTCAGGATCCCAGACCATCATATCATCATGATCCAGAAAGAATATATGGATTCTATTTTGGTGGATTTAATATTCGTTTTAGGGTGCAAAACAAGCTCTTAAAAGTATGTGAGGTAACTAAGCTGAAAGAAGATTAACAGAAATGAACCTTTATGCCTGTAAGTAATATCAGATCATAAAAATTAAAAACAGCAGCCGATTCATTTTATAATGATATGGGCTGCTGCAAAATTATTGATTTAGTAAAATTATTGTCTTATCATTGTATAAAGTGTATAGGTAGATATGTTAACCATAGGATAACCCTTACCCTCTTCATTTTCTAAGGAGATTACATAATCACTTTTACTCTGAAGTGATGCTTGGGTATTACCATCAACCACCAATGACTCAGGAAATAGAACAAGATAGTAGCCATCACCTTCATATAGGCTCATAGTTTCATTTTCAATATCACAGCCATAGGTGCCATAATGCATATTGTTTTTATCCTTTGAGTTGTCTCTAAACCATTCATAGGATCCATCCTGCAAGAGAACTAAATAACCTTTTCCATCTAGATCCCATTCGCCTACTAGGAATTCCTTTGCCTTATTTTCTTTTTCGTCATTGTTAACATCATCTACTTTTATATCTGACATTAGCTTAAGGGCGGCTTTATGACCTGATTTGTAGTTGTCAATGTTAGAAGCATAGGATATTGAGGCTGCATTATAGTATTTGCCATAATAGCGCTGATAGACCTTATATGTTGTAGTGCCATCACTGTACTGATAACCATATTCATACCATGTAGTACCATTAACATTTATTTCGTTTGGTTCTAAAAACACTTCGAAACTCTCATTATCAGAGAATAAATTCTCAACAAAGGAAATCATTGTTAATGGATGCTGATATGTACCTTCTTGAGACACATTAATACTTAATATATTGTTATTTTTGTCTTTGAATTCAAGTGGAGCATTCTCATAAGCACTTATGATATGTTCCCATACTTTTGGATTGTAGTTAAAAGAAATATTACCAATACTTACAGGGCTAGTTGATTTGCTGCATGCGGTAAGTAAAAAAACCATTGATAGAATAAATAATCCTTGCAGTGTTTTTTTCATTTTAAGTTACCTTCTCCTTCTTATTCATGTAGATTATAAACTATAGTATATTATAATACACCTAAATATATAAAAATACAATCCATATAAAAATTTCTTATAGGCATGGATTGCAGATAAATGCTTATTTTTATAAGAATAGATAGATAAATATTGTGTATACTAATCTGTACAAGAACAATTGAACAAGTCTTTATAAGCCTTAGGAAGGTTTCATACTGATTAAGTTTTTGTAATAGAAGGGAGGGTATCTATGCCAAAGGACAGTCAACCAGATAATAAAAAAGCAAGAATGGAAAAAGCAAATGGTCAGACACCTCTGACCAGAGAGAATCAGAACAAGAATAAAAATGCAAAACGAAAATCAATTATCAACAATGATGTATAAAGCCATCTTTGACGAGATTACTGCTCATCTTATATCTGACCATAAGCCTTCGACATATATTGAGAAATTGAGTAGTATGGAATACTTTAAGGAGTATCTATTTTCCATGCTCCATAAACTTAAGACAACCGAACAATCTCCAAAACATCATCCAGAGGGAAGCGCTTGGAATCATACTATGATGGTTCTTGACGAGGCTGCAAAGGTTCGTATAAAAAGCAGTAATCAAGTGGTATTTATGTGGTCAGCTTTACTTCATGATATTGGTAAGCCGGAGACAACAAGAAATAGAAAAGGAAAAATCACTTCATATGACCATGATAAGGTTGGGGAAGATTTGGCGATTGAATTCCTTAAAATTTTTAATCTTGAACAGACCTTTATTGATCTTGTTTCAGCTATGGTGCGATATCATATGCATATACTCTATATATTGAGAAAGCTTCCTTATGCAGACATAGAAAATTTATTAAAACGAGTTGATATTTATGAACTGGCTCTCCTTTGCTTGTGTGATCGATTGGGTAGAGTAAAAGTGAATCAAGAATCAGCAGAACGTGAATATAAGGAATTTTTACAAATGCTAACATTGAGTAAATAAAAAAAATATGTTATTATTTAATAACATTATTACTATTAAAATAGGGTTTTACCCTATTACATAAAGCTTAATAAAAGCAAAACTCTTATCTGAAACTATAAGTTTCACTAGTTTTATTAGGTCCTAAATCTACCAATGAAAAGGAGGTATTACTATGGCTATGTATGAGATGAAGCAGGAATATTATACTGGAATTGAATTTATTGATGAAGAGCACAAAAAGCTATTTGAAATTGCTAATACAGCATATGAATTATTGGTAAATGATTTTATACCTGATAAATATGATTATATATTAGAGGTTGTTAGTGAACTTAAGGATTATGCAAAACATCATTTTGAACATGAAGAATCCTATATGAGCAATATTAAATATGGAAAGCTATTATCCCATAAGGTTTCCCATGAAGGCTTTATTGAAAGAATAAATGAGTATGATTCAGATATTATTGATGAGAAGCAAAAGGAATCCTTATTGGAATTATTAGATTTCTTAACAAAATGGTTAGTGGAACATATTCTTATGAAGGACAAATTAATTGCAGAATAGTGTTGAAGGGAGATTTAACTGTGGCTATGTATGAGATGAAGCCGGAATATTATACCGGAATTGAATTTATTGATGAAGAGCACCAAAAGTTATTTGAAATTGCTAATACAGCATATGAATTATTAATGAATGAATTTATACCAGACAAATATGATTATATTATGGATGTTGTTAATGAGCTTAGGGATTATGCAAAATATCACTTTGACCATGAAGAAGCATATATGAATAGTATTAAGTATAAAAGGTTTTTAACACAAAAGGTTTACCACGATGATTTTATTGAGAAAATCAATGAATATGATGCAAATATTGTTGATGAGAAGCAGAAAGACTCTTTATTAGAATTATTAGAGTTTTTAACTACCTGGTTAGTAGAACATATTTATAAACAGGATAAGCTGATAGCTGAATAACAGATTACCCCTATAACTATTACATTTAAGTAAAAAAAAACGCCTTGGAAAATGTATTAATTCCTAAGGCGTTTTTTCTGTATGTCATTATTATAATAATGACGGGGACTATTGACAAGGGTTAGGTACATAGCA
>CAZMYP010000003.1:0-56238 GCA_964570535.1 uncultured Herbinix sp. | reverse complement strand
TTTCTTTATACCCCTCTCGATTAGTAACACATGATTGGGCATGGCTTGCTTTTCTTACAAGATATAAAGCTTTTTTATCCTTTTTACATGCATACATTTCCCTAGACATTTCAGTAGGAACATAGGAATCTCTCTTGCCATGAATAAACAAAATAGGTGTATCCACTTTTCTAACTACACCTATGGGAGACACCTCTTTATACCAAAACCTGGCTCGTATATAAGTTATAAGGCTTTCTATGGGTATCAAAAACATAGGCATATGATAATAATGCTTAGCCTGATGCTTTAATAGCTCCTTCAAATCAGAATAGGCACAATCAGCTATGGTACATGCTACTCTGTTGTCAATTCCCAGGTGCAGAAGCACTGTTGCTGCTCCCATGGATTCACCATGGGTAATAATCTTGCAATCTGGACCATAAGCTTTATAACACCAATCCACTATTTTCTTCAAATCATATTTCTCGTAATATCCCATAGAGGTATAGGCTTTTCCGCTTAAGCCATGATTCCTATGGTCATAGATCAATACAGCAAATCCCATTTTCAGAAAAATCTCAGAATAAATTAAGGACCTGTACTTTCCTTGTGAAAAGCCATGACAAAGTATGGCAATTGGTTTTGTAGCCTCCTTTGTTAATGGTGACTGGATAAGAGGCTCCAATAATTCACAGGATAGATAATAACCATAATCAGACATCAACATAAATTGTTTCTTTATATTTTTTTTATAGAAAGCCTCGTCAAACTTACCTGTCATGGCTTCCATTCTATATATTCTGTCAGAGGATAGCTTTTTTGGTCGAAGCACCATATCTGATAGATACCATAGTCCTCCTCCCAACCAAAGCACTAAAAGCTTAAACATAATCCAGCCTCCTTTATCCCATTATCAAAATAATCTCCATTTATATATAAAATATACATGTCATTTATTTTGGTATAAAGCTATCAAAGATAAATAAATCAAAATAATCCTTACTATCCTGAAGCTCTTCTTGGGTTTGTATAGTCCAGGCTACTGCTAATGCTTTATAAAGCCTTCTACAAATTGTAAAGGAAATCCCTTTCTTATACTTATGCTGGTAAGCAATAAAGTCAGGTTTAGTATAAAAATTAAACAATAAATTTTTAAGTATAAAATATTGCATCTTACTGCCTTTTATTTTTTCTTTGGAAAAATCCGTTGATAACTGCCCTCTCACCACATTTGGATAGTGCTTCTTATACCAGCCTAGTCCAAATGGATTGAATGACTCTATACAATATATACCCTTATAATCCTTTAGCTCCTTTGAAGTTGCTTTACAGGTAATATCCGGGTTCCAGGGTATCTTTAACTCCACAATAATTGGAACCTTCCCATCTATACAATTAAGTACTTCACGAAAGGTAGGTATCCTTTCCTGAGAGGCAAACAGCCTGTAAGTAAGTAATTCCTTATATTCCAGTTCTGAAATCTTCTTATCCACTTCACATGCACGTTTCAAATTATAATCATGAAATACCACTGCTACCATATCCTTAGTCATTTGTACATCTAGTTCTATTCCATAGCCTTTCTCTACAGCCAGAGTAAAGGCATTAATAGAATTTTCTGGAGCATTAGATTTATTATCATGAAGACCTCTGTGAGCATAATGATATCCCTTAAGCCTATTAATAATAGGGTTTTTCCTAAGCTTAGGCATGATGGCAAGCAAGTAAAGTGAAATTATAACTGCAATAAATATGCCAAGTTCTAATAACATTTTGTAAGCTCCTCAAATAATTATTTATTATTGCTTTTTTTGTATAATCTTTGAATCCCCATGCTTTACAAAAAGCATAGTACATAATGAAGCAATCGAAAAAATTACGGCATAAGGAAATAAGGTATTATATCCTACATTTTCAAGAAGTGCACCAGAAACAATTGGTGTTATAATTTGAGCAGACATAGAAAAGGTATAATAATAACCAGTATATTTTCCTGTGTCTCCACTATTACACATTTCAACCACCATTGGATAGGAATTAACACTAATTGCAGCCCATCCAATTCCTGTACAGGCAAATATAACATTGATTAATGGTGAAGGTCCGGTTATCATAAATCCGCATATATAGGATAAGGTCATTAGGCTAATGCCACCAATGATAGTCTTCTTTCTACCAAATTTGCTTGAAATAATACCAATTGGAAAATAGCATACCAACGCTGCTCCCATGGCAACCATCAAAGGAAATGTATAGGTTCCGTCTGAATATCCCCATACCTTATCTGCATATCTGGAAAATGCTGTCTTAACGGCATTATAAGCAAAAAACCACAGGAATATAGATGCCATAATAAAGGCAAAGCTTCGTTTAACATCTGCTGGTAGTTTTTGATTAGGTGCCTCTGCTTCTACAAGAGACTCCTTATCCTCAACTATTAACTCATTCTCCTCTTCCCTTACCTTTTTAGCCAATTTATTTTCATTTATTGTAATCATTAGAAAAACAACAGATAAAATCATTACAAATACTACACTGGCAAATAACAAAATATTACCTGAGCCATCCTCAGAGTATAGCCATAAGGTCATAACTAAGGCATATGTACCGCCCAAGGTTCCCATAAGATTAATAATAGCATTAGCTTTGCTTCGCAGGGGCTTTGGGGTAACATCGGGCATTAATGCCACAGCTGGAGACCTATATAGTGCCATAGCAAGTAATATAACAGCAAGGGCTATTATAAATAGAATAAAATTCTCCATACGATTTGCAATTGGCAATATTAAGATGAAAATAGATGCCAATAATGTACCACCTAGAATAAAAGGAGTTCTCTTTCCTATGCGGGTATTAACCTTATCAGATAGGGCTCCTATTATAGGTAGCAAGAATAGGGCAAGCACATTGTCAATTGCCATAATTGCTCCTACAACTGTTTCACCAAGGCCAAAGGTACCTTCTAGCATTTTAGGAATAACACCTTCATAGAGTTCCCAAAATGCACAAATTGATAAAAATGCGAATCCCACAAAAAAAGTCCGTTTGTAATTAAGCTTCATATTAACCTCCCATATTGGTAAATACATATGCCCCTATTCCAACTGCTATTGTAAGATTCAAGGAATCAACATCCGGAGATTGGGGTATTATTACGCTTGTCCCAGCTTCAAGAAATGAATGGTCCAAACCAGTAGCTTCATTTCCAAATACCAGTGAATATAGATTGGTTTTTGGACAATCCTTAATATTCAAGGTATGCTTTCCATTTAACATAAAGGTAAATATATCATGCTGATTATACTGCCTACGGTATTCATCAAAGGATTGGTATAGGTGAAAATTCAGCTTAAATAAGGCACCCATTGAGGCCCTTACTGTCTTAGGATTATATATATCTGCTCCTGGTAATATTATAGCAATATCATAAATACCAAATCCTACAATGGTACGTAGAATTGTTCCAAGATTTCCCATGTTGCTGGGATTAACCAATACAATATGGGGTTTATCCTTGGAAAGCTCGCAGGTATACTTTTCAAATATTCCTGCAACATAGCAGTTATCCTTATCACTTAGTCTACCGATTAGCTTATCATTAATTTCAACAGGGATATTATTATTATTACATAGCTTACGTAGACTGTCCATATCAGTATAGCCTGAATGAACCAGCACCTTCCATACAGATTGGGGCTTACTAAGAATAAGCTCATAGGTTGGAAACGCACCAAGTGTATAAGAATATGGCGCTTCCTTTTTGTATGATTTAATCTGCATCTTGTCAAAATAATTATTTCTATCCCTTTGCTCCATAGAATACTCCATTCCAAATATCTAAATATATATATTATAGTTGCTTATATCCTTCTTACTATGCCCGAATCTATAACTCACATTTATTTCCCATATAAACTAAAGCCAACATTCCAGGACCGGTATGGGACCCGATAACCGGACCTATCTGGGCTATAATTACATCCTTAACCACATTCTTGCTTCGTATCTGTCCTTCTAATTCCCTTGCCTGTTCTAGATTGTCACCATGACCAACAATAACAGTCTGTGAGGATAAATCAATTCCCTCTGCCATCATTCTATTTATCAAAAACTCCATTTCCGCCTTAGTTCCCCTTATTTTTGAAGTAACTACCAGCTTTCCTATATTATCTGTTGTTATAACAGGGCGTATACGAAGTGCAGTACCCACAATTGCTTCAAGAGAGGTAACTCTTCCACCTCTCTTTAGGTAGAATAAATCACTTACTGTAAACCAATGACGTGATTTAAATTTATGCTCCTCTACCCAAGCCCTGAGCTGGTCAATATCCATACCATTATTCTTCTGTAAAGCTGCATTTAATATTAATAGCCCTTCCCCAATGGAGGCACATTTGGAATCAATGGAGTATATCTTCCTGTCAGGATACTCCTTGGCAAGCTTCTCTGTGACCAGCTGGGCAGAATCATATGTACCACTTAGCCCTGAAGAAAAGCCAATATATAATATATCCACATCCTCCCTTAGTATCTCCTTAAAATATTCACTAAAGGTAATAGGTGTTATTTGTGTGGTAAATGTATTTGCTCCTTCTTTTAATTTACTATAAAAATCATTTATCTTTAATTCCTTCTCATCTGGATGAAAGTAATAAGTCACATCATTTATATCAACTCCCATTGGAATGACCCTTATACCATATTCTTGAACAATAGAGTAAGGCAAATCTAATGTTGCATCACTTACAATTACATAATCTCTCATGTCTACACTCCTTTAAATTAATTGACTCTAAAGAATATTTTAATCTATAACAGCCTCTTCCGCAAGGGAAAAACACAATTCAAATAATTAAAGGTTACTTGCAAAAAGCCAATCGATATGCTAGTATTTATGCTATTGTATATATAAGCTTTTTAATTGAATAGGAAGGATATTACTATGGATATATTAACACAGATACTCCTTGGATTTTGCCTTGCTTCTGATGCCTTTGCAGTATCAATAACTAACGGAATGTGTAGCTTAAAAATTACCAAAAAAAGTGTTTTTGCTACTGCTTTTACCTTCGGAGCCTTTCAGGGTCTTATGCCTTTACTGGGATTTGCTCTAGGCAAAAGCTTTACTGAATTAATATCAAAATATCAGCATTATGTGGCACTATTCATACTGTGCGCTATTGGAATTAATATGATTATTGATGCCTTTAAGGAGTTAAAGCATCCAGAAAGTACTTGTAGTACAAAAAACGTCTTTTCAGCTAAGAATCTTATTTTTCAAGGTGTAGCTACTAGTATTGATGCTTTAGCAGTAGGTGTCAGCTTAGCTGCCGTTGATGCAAATATTTCTTCAACATCGCTTCTTATTGGAGTTATAACTTTCCTTTGCTGCACCTTTGGTGTGTATATAGGTAGTAAATTTGGTGTTATCTTAGGAATAAGAGCTAAGTTTGGTGGGGGAATTATCTTGATTTTATTAGGAATTAAAATATTAATTGAAGGAGTGTTCTTATAAGAACACCCTGAAAGAATTTGGAGTTTCAATGAATAACTTAGATACATATTAAGTGGATCTATATCTGATCCACTAGCCTTGACTTATGCCTGCAAGAAACATATGGAAAAAATAAATAACGACAACCTTCTAATACTTTCTTCTGATACTTTCTTCTGATACTTTCTTTTATTCCTTACTTGTTTTCGATTGCTCAAAAATATCATTAAAAATTGAAATCATTATCCCAAATACATCCTCGCCAATTAAGCCTCTGTTATAGGTATACTCTACCATAAAGCAGGAAAAGGCAACGAATTTTATATGTTTTAATAATAAATTATAATCTTCATTATCATAATGTTTTTTTATAATATCCCAATTATGATTGGTTATTTCCATAACCTCATCATCTGTTCTGTCCTTTAAAACACTTCTTATTTCATCATATTTTGTTTCAACAAACAGACCCTTCAGATCAGCATCAAGATAGCTTATTTTCTCATTCATGCTTTACCTCCAATAAGAAAATCCCTAAAAACCTAATTGCCTTCAGCGGATACTTGGAATCTCTTCTTTGTATATAAAGTTCGCATCCGCCGGAGGCCTTGAAAAGGAAAGGATAATATTATGTTGTTAACTGTTTCTCTTTTTTGATACTACATCAAATATAACTGCTCCAAGAAGAACCATACCTTTTACAACCTTTTGCCAGTTAGCATCAACACCCATGATACTCATACCAAGGTTAATAACACCCATTAATAAGGCACCAATAATAACACCAGAAACCTTACCTGTTCCGCCATAGGCTGAAGCACCACCGATAAAGCAGGAACCAATAGCATCCATCTCATAGTTCTGACCATATGTAGGCTGTGCCGAGGTCATACGTGCAATAGTCATCATGCCAGCTAGTGCAGCTAAAAAGCCCATGTTGGTATATGCTATAAAGTAAATTTTGTTGGTCTTAATACCTGAAAGCTTTGCAGCCTTCTCATTTCCACCTACTGCATAAAAATGACGACCTAAGGTGGTTTTTGATGTAATATATCCATATATTAATACTACTATTGCTACAATAATCAAGGCTGATGGAATACCTCTATATCTTGCCAGCTGAAACGAAAATGCCAGGATTACAGCACAGATAATTACAGATCTAATTAACATTTTATTAATAGACTCAATTTCATAGCCTTTTCTTGTTTTCTTAATTCTTCCCTGTATTTGAGTAAAAAGATATATAGCACAAGCAATTATACCAGCCAGCATAGCTGTTAGATTAAATCCTTCTATTCCAAAAAAATCAGGAACATAACAGTTAGCTCCACCACCGAACAATTTAATAAAGGTTGTGTCGGTCAAGGATACTGTTAATCCATTTAAAACTACATTTGAGAGTCCTCTGAATATTAGCATTCCTGCTAAGGTAGTAATAAATGGTGGTACACGAACATAAGCGATCCAGAAACCTTGCCATGCACCGATGGCCGTACCAATAATCAGCATAAATATAACCGCAATAACCCAATGCACATCTTTGTTTTCCATTAGTGTTGCTCCGGTAGCACCTACAAAACACACTACTGAACCTACTGAAAGGTCAATATTGCCACCTGTAAGAATACAAAGTAGCATACCTGTTGCTAATACAAACACATAAGCATTCTGGGAAATTAAGTTACTTACATTTTGAGGAAGAATGATTTTCCCTCCTGTTTGCCAAACAAAGAATGCTGTAATTAGGATTAAGGCAATTATCATTGTATTAGTTTTTATAAATGAAATCACTTTTGCTTTACTCATTGTTTACGCTCCTTTATTAGTTGTTTTCAAAATATGTGCCATAATATTTTCCTGAGTTGCCTCTGCCCCTTCAACCTCACCGACAATTTTGCCGCTATCCATGATATAGATGCGGTCGCACATGCCAATAACTTCAAGAAGCTCTGAAGAAATCACGATTACTGATCTACCCTCTGCAACTAGCTGGTTGATAATACAGTAAATCTCATATTTTGCACCAACATCAATACCTCTGGTTGGCTCATCCAAAATAAGAATTTCCGGATCCGCAAACATCCATTTTGCTAATAATGCCTTTTGCTGGTTACCACCACTTAAATTACCAACATTCTGTTCAACGGTGGGGCATTTAATATTTAATTTCTCCCTCTGTTCAAGGGCAACGTTATACTCTTTATCCGAATCAATTACTCCTTTATTACTAATTCCAGATAAGTTGGCAAGAGTAATATTATGCTTAATTGAGTTGGAAAGTATTAGACCGTTTTCTTTTCTATCCTCTGTGACATATGCTATTCCTGCTTTGATTGCCGAACTAACATTGTTTAATTGAACTTCTTTTCCATTAATTCTAATTTTGCCAGTTATATTAGTACCGTAGCTCTTACCAAATAAGCTCATAGCCAATTCTGTCCGGCCAGCACCCATTAGACCTGCAATACCAACTACCTCGCCTTTTCTGACATTTATGCTTACATTATCAACAACCTTATTCTCATCATATAATGGATGATAAACATTCCATTGTTCAACCTCTAAGGCTATCTCACCAATCGCTTTACTTTCTCTCTTAGGAAAACGATCAGACATACTTCTTCCTACCATACCCTTTATAATACGATCCTCTGTGATTTCATCTACAGTTTTATCCAAGGTTTCAATTGTGGCTCCATCTCGAATAACAGTAATCTTATCAGCTATATAAGAGATTTCATTTAGCTTATGCGATATTATAATTGAAGTCAATCCTTCTTTTTTAAACTGTAACAACAAATCCAAAAGAGCCCTAGAATCCTTCTCATTTAATGAAGCTGTAGGTTCATCTAGGATTAGTAATTTTGCATTTTTGGCAAGGGCCTTGGCTATTTCAACTAACTGCTGCTTACCAACACCGATATCCTTTACTAAGGTTCTCGAGGATTCAGAAAGTCCTACTACGCGCAAATACCTATCCGCCTTATCATAGGTTTCATCCCAATCTATTGCAAATGCTCTACCTCTTTCATTACCGAGGAACATATTTTCTCCTATTGTCATATAGGGAACCAATGCTAATTCCTGATGTATAATAACAATCCCCTTGTCTTCACTATTTTTAATATTAGTGAAATGGCATACATTTTCATTATAAATGACCTCTCCCTCATAGGAACCATAAGGATAGATGCCGCTTAATACCTTCATTAGTGTGGATTTACCCGCACCGTTTTCACCGACAAGAGCGTGAATTTCACCCTCTTCAACTTTAAAATTAACGTTATCAAGTGCTTTAACGCCAGGGAAAGTTTTGGTGATATTTTTCATTTCAAGTATTACTTTCGCCAATTGTATCCCCTCCAAAATTAACATATTATAGGACTCAATTTATATTATAAAATCCTCTGTTATGGATATATGGGGCTCTTGCATCTATATAGTTAGATATGCAAAAGCCCCATAATAAACTTTATACTATCTTAAGACTACTTTAGCTGATCTGCTGTATAGTATCCGGATTCAACTAACAATTTCTCATAGTTGTTGACATCTGCAAATACAGGCTCACATAGATATGTAGGAACAATGCCTTTACCATTATCATAGCTCTCTTTGTCATTAACGGGAGCCTCTCCGCCCTTCATGATTGCATCAACCATCTTAACTACCTGGTTTGCAAGGTCACGAGTATCCTTAAATATTGACATAGACTGTTTTCCAGCTATCATATTCTTAACGTTAGCAATATCACAATCCTGTCCTGTAATAATCGGCCAATTTCCAGTATAAGCTGCTGTTAAAGCATTAGTAACACCAAGTGCTGTTGAATCGTTAGAAGCCATAACTGCATCAAGCTGTGTTCCATCTGCATAGTAGGAAGAAATAATAGTTTCCATTCTGTTCTGTGCATTCTCTGTTTTCCAACCAGCAGTTGCAACAGTAGCAAAATCAGTCTGACCAGACTTGATTACTAATTTACCTGAATCAACATAAGGATTAAGAACATCCATTGCGCCATTAAAGAAGTATTTTGCATTGTTATCACCAGGGTCACCAGTAATAAGCTCAATGTTGAAAGGACCTGCTGCATTCTTAAGATCTAATGCTTCTTCAATATACTCTCCCTGTTTAGTACCAACCATATAGTTATCAAAGGTTGCATAGTAGGAAACAGCATCTGTGTTCATAATTAAACGGTCATAAGCAATTACAGGAATTTTCTTTTCCTTTGCCTGAGCAAGAACAGTTCCTAGTGAGTCTCCGTCGATGGAAGCAATAACCAACATACTTACATCATTAGCTATCATATTCTCGATCTGAGAAACCTGAATCGGGATATCATCATCTGCAAACTGCAAATCAACCTTATATCCTGCTGCTATTAATTGTTTCTCCATGTTTTCGCCATCTTTGTTCCAACGCTGTAATGTCTTTGTTGGCATACAAACACCGATGGTCTTTTCACCACTGTCTTTCTCCTTCTTTTCGCAAGCTGCTAGTAAAGTTGCAACTAAAACCACGCAAAGTAGTACTCCTATTAATCTTTTCTTCATAGAAAAATCCTCCCTTTTTTAGTATCAATAATATTACACTAATAATATAACATAATAGAAATAGGATTAACTTGTCATATACCGTATATTTATATTTGAGTTTATTGACATAAAATATGCTAATAACTCTTTTAACAAAAAAATGCTAGTATAATATCAATATCATACTAGCATAATCAAAATTCACCTAATCTGGTAGGTTTAGATATACATCCTCCCTATTCTGAAACCCACCATCTATAATCACTTCATCCATATTGTCTATATTTACACCAATAGGCTCTAGTTTTACATAGGGTACATCCCACATCCCATCATTGATAGATGTAGCAACATCAATATCCTCACCCTTTGCCAGTTTTACAGCATATTCTGCTGCAGCCTTTGCCAATTTGTCAACAGGCTTATATACTGTCATAGTCTGTGTTCCTTCAACTATTCTCTGGCAGGCTGCTAAATCAGCATCCTGTCCAGTTACTACCACACTACCTGCCATACGATTTTCTGATAAAGCACGAACAGCCTCAGTTGCAAGATTATCATTACCACAGAACACCCCACCAATATCTTGTGTTATTAATAAAGCTTCATATACTGCGTAATATGCTTCCTCTGCAAGCCAATTGATAGCATTAACATTATATATTTCATTTAGGTTGGCATCCTTCATAACATCACGATATCCTTGCTCTACCAACTGTACATTGTGATCTGTAGTAGGGCCTAATATTGTAATGATATTCCCTCCCTCAGGAACATTTGCCTTAAGGGTCTCTGCCATTAATGCTCCTACCTTTTCATTATCAAAGGATATATACAAATCTACATCTGAAGAGATTAATAGTCTGTCATATGCTACTATCTTTATGCCTGCTTCCTTGGCCTTTTTCACAACATCTCTACAGGCCTGAGAATCCACTGCAATAATTACTATTACATCCATTTCCTTGTCTATAAAGTATTCAATCTGAGATATTTGTTTGTTACTATCACCGTTAGCATTCTGCACATTTACCTCTGCCCCTAGCTCTTTTGCGGTATATACAAATACATCCCTATCCCTCTGCCAACGCTCTATAACAAACGAATCAAAGGATAGCCCTATATTTATTACCTCCTTGGCTTCTTCATTCTCATGGGTAGGCGTCTTATTATCAGAACACCCCGCCAGGCATAAGGTCATAATAAAAATTATAAATAAAACAATTTTTTTCATAGCTTTCTCCAATCCTGTGCATGGCTTATTCTTTATTAATTGTTGGATTCTCTGTATTCTGTAGGAGTTACCCCTACCTGCTTCTTAAATATTCTGCTAAAATAATTAGGGTCGCTATAGCCTGTATCAATGCAGATATTTTTAATGTTTAGGTCACTATTTGATAGAAGATTTTTGGCTTTTTCAATCCTTATATTAGTTAAATACTCAATAAAATTCTCACCAGTCTGTTCCTTGAATAATTTGCTAAAATAATATGGGCTTATATCTACCTTTCTTGACACCTCATCCAAGGAAATATCCTTATTGTAATTTTCAATAATATAAAGCTTGGCCTTACTTACCAACCCGCTAGTCTGCTCTTCTCGTTTCGTGTTAATATTCTTGCATGCCTGTGTAAGCTTATCAATAAACCATTTTCTAAGCTGCTCGTAATTGTCTATCTGTATAATTGTATTCAAATAATCCTTACGATATAGAAAATGATATGTCATTCCACCCTTTAAAAATGCTTTTTGCTCAGCAAATAGCACAAATTCCAAAACCTTTAATTTAACATCCATCATATGTTCAGGATAGTTGTTTATCATCCAGTCAAAGAAAAGATTGGCTTCCATTTCAGTACCTTCCATATCGCAATTTTCAAACTTATTAAATATATTACTCTCAATATTAATTGGATAATCTTCGTCATATTCACATCCTATAGGAAGATCCTTTACATGTGCCACTCTACCTTTACTAGTTCTTATGGCATTTATGGCTTCTAGATAGGAATCCGCCAGCTTATTAGTTGGTGTTACTGAACCAATACCAATCTTAAATTGGATATCCAGCTTACTAGTTAGCTCCCTTACAAGCTTTCTAGCCTTTTCAATAAGGCCTATTCTATCGTCATATTCTAGATTTGGCTCAGCAGATGGTATAAATGAAATAATCCTATTAACCATTATAGGGCTTACCACACAGGACAGCTCCTCCTTCAAACCTTCTCTTATGGTTGAGTAGAAGGATTGAGCCTTTACACTAATTCCAACTGGATTAGTAAGATTTCCCTCAACTAATGAATCTCCAAATTCTAAAACCAACATCATACCATACTCTTCACTCAAGCCCAATAAATTATAAAAATCATCCTTCACCTTATCAAAATCATGTCCAGATATAGCCGAATAAATAAAATCACTTTCAATTATAGGAATAACAATTTCTAACTTCTCGCGAATTATTAGATCGTTGCTTCTCTTTGTTCTTTCAGTATCAATAATATCCATGGCCTTTTGAAGAACCTTTATAACCACCGATTGGTTAACAGGCTTAGTCAGATATTCCAAAACCCCAAGATTAATGGCTTCCTTAGCATAATTAAACTTATCAAATGCGGTCATAACAATGAAAATTACGGTTTTATTTGTCTTTCTTATTTCCTTCATTGCCTCTATTCCGTTAATTCCGGGCATATGTATATCCATAATAGCTATATCCGGTTGATATTTTTCGGCCAATTCAATTACAGCTCTGCCAGTGGATGCATATTCCACAGTACAGCTTTGGCCAAAGTTCTTTTCAATTATAAATTTCAAGGAATCTGTTACAATACCTTCGTCATCTGCTAACATAATCTTATACATAAGTTCTCCTATTCTACAACAATCCTAAATTACTAGCCACTTCATTCTAAATTAAATATAAGAATTCTCCTTGGGTATAAGCATGGTAACTGTGGTTCCCTTATTATGACCATCACTATGAATATAGAATATATTATCTACATCATAGTATAACTTAAGGCGATTTATCACGTTTCCAAGACCTATGCCATTGGAGTTCTTTGTAAGAAATAGCTCTCTTTCACTCTTATCTGTCTCAATTTCAAGGTTCATAATGCGATCTATAGTAGCCTGATCCATACCGGCACCATTATCATGAATGGTAATCCTTATAGAATCCAAGGTCTGATCAACCTTCAAGCATATCTCCCCCTCATAATCAATATCTCTGATACCATAGTTTAATGCGTTTTCTACTACTGGCTGCAATATCATACTTGGTACCTTTATATCTACTACCGTTTCATCAATTTCTTTTCTAAAGTTTATTCTGCCTGAGAAGCGTACATTTAAAATATATAGATATGTATCCACAAGCTTAATTTCATCTCTTAAAGTCGAATCCTGATTAAAGCTTTTCATATTATATCTGAAAAAATCAGCCATATTCTCAATAAATACGCAAGTCTTTTCTGCCCCCTCCATCATAGCCAACTGAGCCCCTGCATTCAACGTATTAAAAAGAAAATGAGGATTAATCTGTGCCTGAAGATACTTAAGTTGGGCATCTTTTAAGTGATTAGTCATCATTAGTTCATTTTCCTTCATCCTGCTTTCTAATTCCATGCTCTCTTTTATCTTCTTGATATACTGGTGGATACTTACTGTCATAGTATTAAATGCTTTTGTAACTATACCAACCTCATCAGATGAGTTTACGGGTACCAAATCCACCTCAAAATTACCAGCTGATATCTCATTAGCAGATTTGGTAAGCTTCATTAGAGGGCCTGTAATACTCCTGGTTACAACAATGATTAATATAATATTAAAAGCCATAATAAACAGCAGAATTGAGCTGCCTATTATTTCCAGGTAATTTAAGGACATTCTTAAAAGCTCATAATTATTTGAATTATATTTAAATTGTTCATTGTTTAATGTGTTGATATGGGTGCTTATAATTTCATACATTTGGGTTGCTTCATCATAATTAGTCTTATATCTCTCTATGTTATTACCACGCTTTGCATCTACTGTCATATCGGCTAGCTGTAGATAAAATTTAGACATATGCTTAATATTCTTCTGCATCAGTACCATATTGTTATCTGAAATCTCTCCCTTAAGATCATTGACCAGATTCTTGTAGTTTTGTTCACTCATATAATAATTCTCAAGTGTTTCAGTACTTTTTGTATTTAGATATTCATAAACATATCCATGAAGGTTGTTCAAGGAATCAAGCAAATCATTAAGGCCAATATTTGTCACATAGACCTCATCAATACTTCCAATTGATTTATTTATATTATAATACATAAACATATTGGCAAAGAAGACTACTCCTGTTGTTAATACAAACACCAATATCAATCGTATTCTTATAGACCCATGAATGATCTTTTTTTTCATACCGACCACCTATCCTGCTTTAATAACATATTTATATTCTTTCTCATTGTTGCAGGCTCTGCTTTTCTTCTGATTCCTGCCTAATGTAATCATCAATATTATCCTGACTAATAGCATATATATCTACTGAAAAGTAATCGCTAACCTGTCCAGTAAATATATATTCATTCAAGGCTTCAACACAATATGCTCCCATTTGTTTTGTGTCAATAGCCATTGTCGAATGTATAATATCCTTTTGTATAGCACTTAATATCAAATCGGAATCATAGTAACCTATAATATCAATTACTCCAACTTTATTGTAATCTACAACGGCTTGATAAGCACAACGGGTATCTACGGCTGTAAGACAGACCAACACCTCTGTGGGGTTTTGTGTATCCTTAATTATGTTTCGAATATCCTCTTCAGAGCTAAAGGTACTTTGGGTATTAACATTAATAGATTCAACCTGAACATTTTCACCTGAGACTATTTCACTTATAGTAGAATATATGGTGTTTTTACTAGCTGGGTTACTATCTGAATTTAAAAGAACTGTAACCTTCTTTTTTTCTTCATTAATTATCTCTAGTATTTGTTTTCCATAAATCTGCCCTTGGTTATAGCTATTAATGCCAACAAAGCTTTTTCGTTTACTATTAGGCTCATCATTAAGGACTGTTATAACAGGAATTCCAGCTTCATCAGCCATATCAATTAGCTGTGTTATCTCTTCCCCTCCATTGGGCTCTAAAATAATACCGTCTACCTCAGATGCAATAGCAATCTTCATTAAATCCTGCAACGAATAAGCAATTGGCAAGTTACTTCCTATTCTTTCAACATATATATCCAATTCCTTTCCCTTTTGTAAAGCGCCCTCATAAATGGCCTCCCAGAAAGGAGCGTCTGATTCCTCTGATATAATCACATAATGATATTTATATGTATTATAGTTTAGGCCTTCCCCTGCACCTAGATATGAAAGCCGATTCTTATATAGGGTCATTCCAACAAGTATAAATAAGAATCCTGCTGAAATGCTTATTATAGCCACAAGTATAATGACTTTATTCTTAATAATTTCTCTAATAGAATGTAACATGGTTTACCTCTTTTTTATATTAATTTTATTTATATTTTGAGCATATCACATTATTTACTGTAATTCTATATCTATCTCTCATATCTGTAAATGTAACATCTTCCTTTTAAAGGAATATGATATATTATCTTTGATATATTGAAAGGAGTAGCTCAGTGGCTATTAAAATCTTTATTGATCAAGGTCATAATCCTACGGGTTTTCACAATACCGGTGCTGTAGGAAATGGTTTGATTGAGCAGGACATTACCTATCAGGTGGGAATTTACCTGTCAAATTTACTGAATAATGATAACAGATTTGAAGTACGGTTATCAAGACCTACCCCCACTACTGTATTAGGCACCAGCAATGCCACCAGTCTAGCAGAAAGAGTACGATTAGCAAATGAATGGCCTGCTGATTACTTTATCAGTATCCATTGTAATGCTAATACTAACCCAGCTATTAATGGAACAGAAATCTATATCTTTGAATATGGTACCCAGGCAAATTGGTTGGCACAGCATGTAATGGACGGCATCATACAGAATGTTGGCACTAGAAATAATGGTATTAGGGTTAACCAAACCTTTTACATTCTAAGACGTACTACCATGCCTTCAATTCTGGTAGAATTAGCTTATTTAACTAATTCTTCTGATGCCAACAAGCTTAGGGACAACCAGTATCAATTTGCATATGGTATATATATAGGAATTTTAAGGTATTTTGGGTTTTCACCAATATAACTTAGAATATTCTATTATAAATTAGGGATAAGGAATTCATAAGAATCCTTATCCCTAATGTTCACTATCTTAATATCAGTCTATGGCCTGATTTACTTCCTAATAATCTTCTCTTAATCCGAATTCAGGGGATTCCACCCATTCCTTTGGTCTGTTAACCAGCTTAACAAGCTCATCAAATAAAATTATATGTTCATTTTCCTCTTTTAATAAAAACTCAAATAACAATTTATCCTTATCATTATCTGCATTCTCAAGTAATTCCTTATAAAGCTCAACACTTTTTTCCTCAATTTCAACAGCAAGGCGATATACATCGAGCTGAATCGAGCTGTCATAATCATCAGTTTTATAATCCTTTAATCCTTGAAATACAGTTTTAATATTAGTTAAAGAATTATCTGATTTAAGAATATACTCTTCTTTGTTTAAGCTTTTTGTAAGTAGCTGCTCATGTTCCTTTTCAGCCTCTGCTAGTAAGAGAAAAGCCCTACTAATCTCACTATCCTTATTCTTCTTTGCCTGCTCCTTATAATACCTCTGTCCTTCAACTTCCATTTGAATTGCGAATTCCAAAGTACTCATATTATTACGCCTCCTTATTATCTTAAAGTTTATTTTAATTTTATAGTAATTAGTTTATATAAATTAAATGCTTATGTTCTCATTTATGATAGGGTTCATTATTAATAATTCGGAATGCACGATAAATCTGCTCTAATAAGATTAGGCGCATTAGCTGATGAGGAAAGGTCATCTTTGAAAAGCTAAGTTGATAATCTGCACGGTGTAGCACCTCATCAGAAAGGCCTAGAGAGCCCCCAATAACAAAGCTAATATGACTTTTTCCTGAAACAAATAGCTTCTCAAGCTGATCTGCCAGCTCCACAGAGGATAACATCTTTCCCTGAATTGCCAAGGCGATACAATAGGAATCATCTCGTAATACCTTAAGAATTCTATCTCCTTCTTTCTTCTTGATAGCTTCCATGGTGGCATTACTGGCGTTATCCGGGGTATTCTCATCAGGAAGTTGAATAACTTCCAAAGTAGAATATCTACTAAGTCTTTTTAAATATTCTTCCATACCCATAGTAAGATATTTTTCTTTTAGCTTACCCACACAAATCAGAGAGACTTTCATCTTCTAGCTTCCTCATTATTTCTTCCCTAACATACTCATATAATACACCGTTTTTAACTAGCTTAAGCTTATCTCCATTAAAGCCACGTTTACGTAACTCCTTTTGAAAATTATAAAGCATAAAACCATGAAAAACAATTAATATATTCTCCTTGGACCAGTCGATTCGGTCTAAAAACATCTCTATTCTTTTTCTAGTACCATCAATTGTTTCTGGTTGGCTTTTTGACTTAAAAAGCCAGGCCAGCCTTCCGCAAATATGCCAGACTGAAAATGGTAACTTAATTCTTTCTGTTCGAATAAAAGGCGCATTATCCACTTCTCGAAGTAGCTTATCAATCCTAATATTTCCACTATATACTTCCTTTGCTGTAGTTATAGCTCTAGGCAAGTCACTTACATAGCAAATGTCCCATTGGATTCCATACATATTTACCTTCTTTTTAAAAACCTTTGACACCTCATACTTATGAGACCATTCCCTAAATTCCTTGGATGTCATCATTCTTTTGTGAGGGCAATTTACCTTAAAATGTCTTAATAGTCCAATTCTCATAGCATTCCCCAATTTTGTCGACGTAAAAAATAAAACTTGTTTTAATTGTACATATAATTTAACTATATATCAAGTAAAAGCTAAAATTTATGTGATTCAAAAATATAACTACTTTTACCAAAAAATTAATAGGCTGTTTCACCATATTATTTATGAAACAGCCTATTATATTTTATTTGTAATCTATTCAATTAGCTTTATTCCTTAACTCCACCAATGGTCATTCCACTAACAAAATATCTTTGTAAGAAAGGATATAAACATACAATAGGAAATGCAGTAACTATAGTTGCTGACGCTCTAACCGCTTCAGGTGTCACCATATTAGCAGCATGTTTCATTGCAGAAGGATCACCGGACTGCTGTGATACAGCAGATAAAAGCTTCATCAACTCAAATTGCAAGGTTGTTAAATCTGGTCTCTGTTGATTATAGATCATAACATCAAACCATGAATTCCATTGGCCAACAGCTATAAATAATGCCACTGTAGCTAATACTGGTTTACATAGTGGTAAAATAATCTTCCAGAATATTCTCATATGACCTGCACCATCTACCTTAGCTGATTCTACAAAGCTATCTGGCAGACCATTCATAAAAGTACGAATAACAATCATATTAAATGCTGATACCATACCAGGAATAATATATACCCAGAAGGTATTAGTCAGATGCAAATCCTTAAAAAGTAACAAAGTTGGTATGGTTCCTGCACTTACATACATTGTAATAACATATAATAAAGAAACCTGCCTATTAAAATAGAATTCTTTTCTTGAAAGTATATAAGCCATCAAAGCAGTTACCAGTGTATGAAGTACGGTTGCTATAACTGTTCTTAAGACGGATATATAAGCACCTGTCATCAGTGTTCTTGTATTAAATACAGTCTTATAATTCTGTAAGGTCCATTTTCTTGGTAAGAGACGTATTCCTCCTGTTAAAGTGTCAACAGCCTCATTAAATGAAACAGCCAAAGTATTTAGGATGGGATACAAGGTTACTACACAAAACATAGTTAATACAATTGTATTTATTATTATAAATGCTATATCATAACGACTTTTTTTAATAAAATTTTTCTTATTCATATTTATCCCCTCCCTCTAGTATAATCTTTCCTGATCAAAGAACTTGGCAGTTCGGTTTGCAATTGAAACAAGGAGGATACTGATTACACTTCTAAATATACCTGCAGCAGTACCAATGGAGAAGTCCGCTCCTTGGAAGAATGACTTATTAAGTACATAAGTATCAATAACCTCTGCTGTGTTTTTAATCAGATCGTTTTTCAATTGGTACTGCGCCTCGAAACCCGAGCTCATAATCATACCAAGATTAATAATTAGTAGAACAAATACTGTTGGTTTAATTCCCGGTAGGGTAATATGAAACATTTTCTTAACTCTTCCTGCACCATCAATGGATGCAGCCTCATAAAGATCCGGATTAATTGATGTTATAGAAGCCAGATAAATAATACTATTCCAACCAGTTTCCTTCCATACAACGGCTAATCCTACTATCCACCAAAAATATTTTCCATCAGCAAAGAAATTAACTGATGCATCTATTACACCCCATTCTACTAGTAGCTCATTAAGAATTCCACCATCTACAGACAATGCATTTCTTACAATTGCTGCAACTATTATCCAGGAAAGGAAGTGAGGCAAATATGAAACTGTCTGAACAAGTTTCTTTCCAAACATATTTTTTACTTCATTAAGCAATAACGCAAATCCAATGGCAAATACAAAGCTAAAAACTAAGTTAATTAGACTCATTGCAATTGTATTTCTAAAGGCCAGTAGGAAGTCCTTATCTGTTAAGAGATAGGTAAATTTATCCCATGCAATCCATACTTGATTAGAACCAGCTGCAGGCTTATAGTTTTGAAATGCCATAACCCAACCCGTTAAGGGTCCAAAGCTAAACAGTATCGTATACAAAACAAATGGTAATGTCATTAAAATAAGCTGCTTCTGCTTTAAGATCATCTTAAAGGTTATAATACCAGACCAGCTTTCATACATATTTCCAATTATAGCCAGAAGCAGAACGATAGCATTTAATGTTGCAATAACAAAAAATCCAATACCCCAATTAGATCTATAAAATCCATTTACCTGTAATGCCCCTATACTAACAGAGTTTATTGACAATACCCCTATAAAGGCCATTACTATATTTATTAGTGATAATATCTTAACCGGCTTATATGAACTAATGTTTCTTTTAAGAAGCATAATAAATCCTGATATAAATGATAATACCACTGTTATTATCAAAGTAAATATAACCAAGAACGCACTTATAACATCTTGTTCAAAATACCTTATTACTTTTTTTGACAGCTTGATCATACCAAAATATGAAAAAGAATTGCTCTCAATGTCCCCCAACTCTTCTAGTTCTGCTACCTTAACGTTCATTTTTTCTGTAAGTATATCTATTATAAAATACTCATTTTCCTTAAGTCGGCTTTCTATAGCCTGCCTATCCTTACCATTTACAATATTCTTTGCCGCATTATACACAATATTTTTTGCAATACCTGATTCATTAGCTACATCTCTGATAATATTACTTTCAAGTGCCCCTATTATTGGATCAATTGTATATCCCGTACTTACACCCTCTTGCGCCGGCAGGTGCAAATAAGGAAGAAAAAAACTTATGATAGATGCAAAGCACAAGGCAGCTATTATTATATAATAAGGTTTACGTTTATTCATTAAAGTGCCTCCACTCTATATAAAAAAATTTTCTCATAATTTTGATTTTTATCAATATATCGTTCATATTTTTGCTTAATTATGGGGTGTCTTAGATAGCATTGTAGCTATCTATTAAGACACCCCCATTAGCTTTAGGTTATCTTATCTTTCTATTAGATAGAATCTAACTATTAAATTCATATTCTAACAGATAGTATTCTTAATTACCGTCTGCGATTGCTTTTCTTCTACGTGCTTCTGCTGTCAGCTCATCAAGATATGCATCAATATCAACTTCTGTTCTATATACTTCCATGTATTCTTCCCAAATCTCGTCAAACTTATCAGCTGGAGCCATCATAGCCTTAGGCAAATACTCATGCTTAAGATCTGTCATCTTAGCTCTTGCTGCACCGAAATCTGTATCTGTATTCCATGTATTGGTATATGACCACATTGGATACCAAGGCTCATTAGGAACACTTGGGCTTAAGAAGTCAAGGAATGTTTTGTAGCCATAACCATCAAGTAATTGTTTCTCAATAGGCTCTAAGCTATCAAAGTATTCTCCTGGCTGTGCATTTGGATCAATGGAGTTGATTCCATCATCAAATAGTCCATCGTAGTGAGGGAAATAGTTATATGTCTTGTTAGCCATATTCTGTATAACCCAATCGGTATTACGAATATTAGCTCTCTGCTCTTCTGTTCTATAATAAACTCCATTCTCATCAACCATGTAATCTACGCCTTCTTCTCCCCAATAAATAAGCTTGGTAATTTCATCACTAAGAAGATCGTTTAAGAACTGCATTGCACCTTCTACGTCCTGACAGCTTGTTGTTATGCTTAAGCCGTTAGAAACGTCAAGAGCTGAAGGGCTATGCCATTTGTCTATTGTTTGTCCATCAGCAGTTAAAGGTAGAGGAACATAACCATCCTCAAATTTGCCAAGTGCTTCTAAAGCACTAACTGCATCATTAAAGTTCCACATCTGATCAGTTGTACCAACTACTCTTCCTGTTGATAACAAGGATATGTATTGGTCATATGACATGGTATATGTTTCCGGATGAACCAGACCCTTGTTGAAAGCATCATTCATAATCTTGTAGTAATCATAAGCTTCAGGTATTGTATTATAGTCTACTGCCGTAACTGTAGAAGGATCAATTATACATGCACCATCGTTAGGATATCCTGATAAGAATAATGGAGGACTCTCAATACCAAAGTATCTCCAGTCTTCTGAACTCATAGTAAATCCAACTGTATCCTGTCCGTCAGCTGTCTTTGGATTAGCTGCCATATATCTTTCAATTAAATCAAAGTACTGTTCTAATGTCTTAATCTGAGGGAAATTATCCCAAATCAAAACCTTTTTCTGAATCCAGAATCCCATATCCCAATGCTCAGTAGCCATCTCTTGTCCCTTAATAATACCAAACTGAGGAATAAGATAGATATGCCCATCTTCATTACGTACTCTGTTCCAATCTGCATCAGATAGAAAGTTCTTGATATTAGGGTAGTTGTCCCAATATTCATCAATAGCAATAAGCTTACCAGCTTCGATTAATGAAGGTGTTCCTGTAGAACCAGTGATAAGATCAGGAAAATCTCCACCAGCAATCATAACACCAATTCTTTCATCTGCAGTCTGAGCTGTTAGCCATGTAACCTTAGCGGAAGCTCCGATTTTCTCTGCAATCTTTCTAATTATACGATTGTCATCAGGTGCTTCTGTTCCTGGCACTGCATGGAAAGCTGTAAATACCTTTTCTTCCTGTACTTTGTCCTTGTCCTTGTCCTTATCCTTGTCTGTGTCTTTGTCCTTATCTTTGTCAGTATCTGTAACAGGATCTTTAACATCAGGATCTTCATTCCTATTACAACCAGCAAAAAGAGTAACAAACATTGTTACTACAAGGATTGTAGCCAATAACATCTTAAATCTCTTCATTTTATTTCCTCCCTATACTTATTTTCTATAAATGTGTTTCAGTAAACTAGCACAACAACACATTCACAGCTTAATAAAATTTTATCATTTTTGCACAAGAGCAACAACAGATAAAGTATAGTTTAAATAGTAAAAATTATATTTTAACATACAAAATCATTAATTTTTATAGTTATTTTAGGAATTGTTTTCTATATTGCAGGGGTGTAGTCCCTTTAATTTGAACAAATTTACTAATAAAGTAGTCTGTATTGTTAAAGCCTACTGCTTCTGCAATTTCATATACCTTATCATCTGAGCGAAGTAGCATTTCGCAGGCCTTATCTATTCTATAATTATTTAGGTAGTCTTTAAAGGAAACTTCAAATTTCTTTTTAAATATCTGACCAAGATAAGCACAATTAATAAAGTACTTCTCACTAAGAGATTTGAGACTAAGATTTTGCATGTAGTTCTCAGTAATTTCTCTTTCAACATCAGTTAGGACACCACCAAGTGCATGCTTTCTTAATGAGCCCATATAATTAGCAAAATTCTGAGCAAATTTTTTAAAATGACCTACACTTCCACGTACTGCAAACTGTTCATAACCACTCTGGCTTATCAACTGGTATACTTCCTCTTGGTCAAATTCTGCATAAAGCTCCTTTGCTAGACTGATTAAACTAAACAAAAGATAATCCATACTTAGTTTAATCATCTCTGGTTCTAAAACCAGGTCCTGAAAATACATATATAAGCTTTCTGTTATCTTATCAATTCCAAGTACATCATTTTCTTCTATTGCTTTAATTAGTCTATCAATTTGATCCTTGTCCAGAGAGCAAATTTTAGTATTGACTTTATCTTTTATTTCATCATAGTAGGAAATATTCTTTATCTTAGAATACAGCTGAAAATTTTTAGCTATAACTGCCGACTTATAGGATTCAAAAATCCTTGTTATATGTTCTACCTTTTGGCCAATATAGATTATTACCCTATATGACAAGGCAGAACACAGAGCATCATAAAGTTTCCCAATATATTCCTTTTCGCTTAAATCAACCTCATTTGCTAGGCTTTTTGCATAAATAAAGCCTATATGAAAATCCGCTCTATCCTTATGAGAAATGTAAGTATGATAACTATATTCACCAAGATACCCTTTAATTGTACTAAATAGAAGGTTCTGTTCTATAAGTTTCTTCTCCTCGGGAAGACTATTATATGCTTCGTTTGTAGTGTCATATTCAATACGAATATATCTAACCTTATTAATATCCTTTAAATATGTTTTGACAAAATCAAGATTTTCTTTATCTTTTGAATCAGATACTAACCCTGCTAAATGACGGTCAAAAATAATTCTATCAGACAATTCCTGCTTTTTTAGACTCTCTATGTGGTTATAATAAACTTCCCTATAATCCTCCAAAGCCTTAATTAATTCCTCCCTTTGTACAGGCTTCAATATATAGTCCACTACATTAAACCTTATTGCTTTTTTTGCAAACTCAAATTCATAAAATCCACTTAGTATAATAAAAGATATTCTATTTGAGATGTTCCCCTTTACATAATTTACTAACTCAAGACCATCCATCCCTGGCATTTTAATATCTGTAATAACTAAGTCTATTTCTGCTTCCTTAATTTTTTTAATTGCATCATGTCCATTGGCTGCTTCTGCGCATACTTTAAAGCCATGCCGCTCCCAATTAATCAATATCTTAATACCTTGACGTATATAAGGTTCATCATCTACTATCATAACTTTAATCATTATAATAATTCCTCCTTACTTGTATCTTCTGTATCTTCTGTATCTTCTGTTCCCTCTGTTCCCTCTGTTCCCTCTGTTCCCTCTGTTCCCTCTATTCCATCTGTTCCCTTGTATTTTAATGGGAGCTTAATAATAATATCCGTACCACTCTCTGCTTTACTGTCAATTTCAAACTGAATATCACCATCACTATACATCTTTAGTCTTAGAAATGAATTTAACACACCAGTACTTTTTGATTCGTATAACATACGACTGTCAGCATTATCAATCATATTTCTTAATTCATTAAGTCTATTCTCCTCAATTCCCTTTCCGTTATCTGAAATCTCAATCAATAAAAGCTCTTTGCTCTTTGTAACTGTTAAAGAAATAACTCCTTCATTCTCTATTGTCTCAAGACCATGAATACATGCATTTTCAACAAGAGTGGCCACAGACAGCTTTGGTACTAAGCAGTTTTTACATTCCTCCATGACATAATGGCAGTATTTAATCTTATCTCCAAAGCGATACCTCTGAATTTGTATATAATTATCAATAAACTTCATTTCTTCTTCAACTGTAATATAATCGTCTCCCCAACTCATACTTTTACGAAATAATACAGCCAATTCTCCTATAATATCCGCTGTTTCCACCTCGTTCTTAATCAAGCTTCTCATCCTTATGCTTTCTAAAGTGTTAAACAAAAAATGAGGATTCACCTGACTTTGAACAGCTTTGAGCTCAGCATTCTTTTTTGCCAATTCCAAAGTGTGTTTTTCAGCTTGTCCTTTAAAAACCACCTCTATTAATTCCTTAATCTTTAAAACCATGAGATTATAGTGATAGATAAGTTTACCAATCTCATCCTCACCCTCTTTAGTTTCAATAACCTCAAACTTCTCTCTTTCAATCTTTCCAACATAAGAAGTAATAAGTCTTAGGCGTTGGCTTATAGATCTACCGACAAAATATATTAATAATGTAGGTAAAAATATATTAAATAAAATAACTATAAATATCCATTTTTCTTCAATCAGAACGGACCAAAAAGGTTTTTCTTTAGCGTTAATAATTATCTCCCATTCTTCAAAACCTATTTGAAATTTCAAGGACATAGTTGCATCCTTACTACTTATTAAATCTGCAGATTCATAGTCTCGAACACCACTGGTGCTTGTCTTATTCGAAAACAATATATAATCCTTGTTTCTAACATATATATCACCATCTATTCTCTCATTAGATATTTCCTTTAACATATTGCTATAGTCTAGGTCTATTTTTAGAACCTTGTTCATTCCATGTTTATTAAAATTATTCATTTTACGAATCAAGCTAATAGTTCTGCTAGTTCCGCTACCAGGTATAATGGATTTCTCTTCGTCAAAATATGTGTATAAAAATATTTCCTGTTCACTCTCGACAAAGGCTTTGTACCATTCCGTATCCTTAGCATTGTCAAGTTTTGCAATACTTCCACCATTAATAAGTGTATCATTATCAGCATACATAATAATCTTATATAGACGGCCATAATTATAATTCTTACTTAAGCTATTATATTTAAGAATATCTGTATAATGTTCATAATAATCCAGATGACTTTCATACTTATTTGATATAAACTCATCTAGTTTCTCATCCGTAAATAGATTATATGTAAACAGTATACCGCTATCTATGGTATCATCCAGGTTAGACTCAATTCTTTCCATAGCATAAGTCAAATCCCTTATACGATTTTCCCTATGATTTTTATTTAAGGTGTGCATAATAAGTACATCAATTAATATAATTGGAATCAAAACACAAAAGAAATAAATCAGGAGTAGTTTAGTCCTGATTTTATAATTATTTAAGTTAAACTTTTTCATAATTATGCCCTCTTCATTTCCCAGTCCTAAACTTAGATTTTCTTCCATAAGGCAATTTTAAATATTTCCGATATAAATTAAAATCTTATACAGTCATTTTACCCAAAAATCTGAATATTAGCAAGTCAATCCCACACCCTACTGACATATTTTCAATAATAAAATCTATTTTGACATATAAATGAACTGAATTGTTTACAAAATGTCTTTATTCTATCCATAATTTGCACACAATTTACTTTTATAATATATATAGAAGTGTAAAATATATAGAAGTGTAAAATATAAATTTAACACTCTCCTCCTCCCTACTTATAAAATATAGATTTGAGGGTGCCTGCAGGCAAAGCTTGTCAGACACCCTCTTTCATGTTCTTTTACACACCAAGTCCTAATGTATAGCTTTTGGCTCTATTGTCGGTGCAATCGTTGGCTCTGAAGATGGTTCAATAGTGGGTGAATAGTCACTTTTATTACTAACAGTATCTGTCCACCGTTTATAAAATTTACCTTTATTATATTTTATTAATTAATTTATAGTTTTTTTATAAATCATTCACAAAACAGTCACATCTTCTTTGTATACTATGACTATAGACAGTGATAAAACACTTTCTACTCCCACCCTATTATACGCTAAGGTAAACTAACACCCCTGTTTGTTTACCAAGAAAACACCAGCTTAACAGCTGGTGTTTTCTTTATTAAAATATATATTGCTTTTTAATTATAATATTATATGTCCAAAATATGTATCTAAAGATAAACTAATAATTAATGCCTTATCAATTTTCTTCAATACATCCCGATCTAAGTGACATACTTTCTCTTTCAATCTAGATTTATCAATGGTTCTTACTTGCTCAAGTAAAATAACCGAATCCTTGACAACTCCGTATATATCGGCATCTAGCTCCACATGAGTTGGTAGCTTGGCCTTATTCATCTTCGATGTAATTGCCGCACATATAACTGTGGGACTATGTTTATTACCAGTATCATTCTGAACAATCAGTACCGGCCTGACACCTCCCTGCTCAGATCCAATCACTGGCCTTAGATCAGCATAAAAGATATCTCCTCTTTTTATTACCACTTTACTCACACTCCATTTGTAGGCTTTACCCTTATTATTGCCAGTTTCTTCGTGTGTATTCCATAAAGTGATATACAAGGACTATAATTATATATAAATCCTTGGTATTCTCTTCCCAACAGTACAAACCATCTCATATGGAAATGAATGTGACCATTCTGCAAGGGTCTCAACACTAATTGTAGAGTCTCCATCACTACCCAGTAATGTAACCACATCCCCCTGCTTAACATCACTAATATCTGTAATGTCCACCATAAAATAATCCATACAAACTCTTCCTATAATCGGTGCATATTGGCCGCGTATAATAACCTTACCTATATTGGACATATTTCTAGAGTAACCATCTGCATATCCTACTGGTATTGTAGCAACCTTGGTTTTTCTCTGGGTTATAAAGGTTGAACCATAGCTTATACCAGTACCTGCAGGGATTTCCTTAATATATATTACATGACTCTTGATTTCCAAGGCTGGAATCAGTCTTATTGAGCTTTGGTCAATCTGATCTGAGGGATATATTCCATATATAACAATACCGCATCTTACCATGTCATACTCTGCCTCAGGATATTCAATCATACCTGCACTATTAGAAATATGGCAGTTTGGAATATCTATACCTTCCTGCCTTAATAAGCTGCCAAATTCTTCAAATCTATTAATCTGTTGCTCTACACTTTCTTTATCTGCATCATCTGCTTTAGCAAAATGAGAAAATAGTCCATCTATTTTTATGCCCTTAAGGGTTGATATCATTTTTATTGAATTAATACTTTCATCAGAAGCGGAAAATCCAAGCCTTGACATACCTGTATCTAACTTAACATGAATTTTAGCTATTTTCCCTTGCCTAATAGCTTCCTTGGACAATTCCTCAGCCATTTCATATTGATATATTGTCTGAATTATATCATATGAAACCACTAAATCAAATTGTTCCTTAGGGGTATAGCCCAATATTAATATGGGTTTGGTTATTCCTGCCTTCCTAAGCTCTATTGCCTCCTCTATAATAGCAACTCCATAGGCATCAACCATACTATCTAATGCCTTTGACACCTCTGCCGCACCATGTCCGTATGCATTTGCCTTAACAATAACCATTAGCTTTGTAGCTTTATTTATGTGTCCCTTAAGCAGCTTTACATTTGACCTTATTGCATCCAAATTAATATTTGCCTGTACTCTGTAATACTCACTTCTATCCAATTGTTATTCACCTTGTTTCTTCTCATATATTTTAATTTATTTCTTTGTAGCAGATACTAACTTCTTATTATAAAACAATTATTTGCTATGTCAATTATTATTATATTCAAAAAAATTATATCTGTTCCCCTACAACAAATGCATTTGCATAGTCCTTTGTATTAGTTATAGATACATGAATGGTTGTTATCTGCTGACTGCTTGCAAGCTCTGCTGCTTTTCCAAATAGCTTCACATATGGTTTGCCAAGTGAATCCCTAAGTACCTCTATCTCCTTAAGAGAAACACCTCTAAATCCTGTACCAAACATCTTTGCTACTGCTTCCTTAACTGCAAAATTACCCGCTGCCTTCTCCCATCTATCTCCTATTAGCTCAACCTCATCCCTTGTAAAGCACAATTTTAAGAAGCCTTCCTTCTGACAGGCCTTTTTAATACGTGCAATTTCAATTAAATCTACTCCAATACCAGTTATCAAATTATATCATTCCTTAATCGGGGTTAATATTGCTAATATCATTAATATTTGCCATACCGTCTAATATATCTATGGTTTCAGCACCTAAAACATCATGTATGTATGAATAAATGGATTTATTTACTTCCTCCATTTCGTTTTTTACTATAATTTTTCTTGTTAATTCTTCTCTAGTATCTTTAATCCAATTGGATATATTTTTAAGTTCTTTCTTATTAGTATGAAATCTAAAATAAATACTTTTTACGCTTTCAGTGATAAGCTCTTCATTTGCTTCCCTTATCTTATATGGAAGCTTGGAAAGCTGATTAGAGGCTTCCTCAATTTTCTTATTCAACTCATCAATATAGTTTTTATTTTGATTCATCTTCTGTTCCTTGGATTTACCCATGGAATCACTTTTAATATCCATATTTTTAACAATGTCTGATACAAGAGATTTTTTTAGCTTCTTCATATCCTTAATATCATTTACCAATTTCCCCTGTGTTTTTAAAAGTTTGTTCACCTTCTGCTCTAAAAGCTTAATGCGAACATTCTTTTTTTCATCAGGAAATAAAGCATGCCACCTTGCATCTAGTGTTAGAATTGGCAATTTTTTATTCTTTATAATTGAATTAAACTCAACACGTTTTATTTTTTTCATATTTCACCCTGACTTTAATTTGTTAAATTAAACATCGGCAGATTCCTGTTTTTCAGATAGCTTATATGATAACTTCATTAAGCTTTCAGCCAAATGTACATTTTCAATAATTATACCCTCTGGCAAATGAAGGTCAGTCGGTGCAAAATTCCAAATACCTTTAATCCCCCAATTTGCAAGGCTAGCTGCAATCTGTGGCACCTTCGCTTTAGGTAGGGTAAGAGCAGCTATATCCACCTGATTAAGCTTAATAAACCCTTCTATATCATCAACAGGCCTTATCTCAATTTCACGGATTGATTGGCCTATAAGCTTAGGATTAATATCAAAAATACCCCTTACAAAAAAACCTCTCCGTTCAAAGCCTGAGTAGTTTGCCAATGCTTGCCCCAAATTACCGGCACCAATAATTATTACATTATATTTATTATCCAATCCAAGAATTCTACCAATTTCAGCATGAAGATATTCAACATTATAACCATACCCCTGTTGACCAAACCCGCCAAAGTTATTGAGATCCTGTCTGATTTGAGAAGCTGTCACTTTCATTTTCTCACTTAATTCCTTGGAAGAAATACGAACAGTATCCTTCTCCAACAAGTCCCCCAGATAACGGTAATACCTTGGTAATCTATTTATAACTGCCTTAGAAATCTGTTTTTTCTGCAATTAATTATCCTCCCTGTAACAAATAAAATTATATAATTTATTATATTTGATTGTTAATAATAAGTCAATCAGTTGCTCTTTGAGGATTCCTAATTGTTACGTGCAAATGCCTCGCTTACCTGCTTTTCTTTACTTGGCAGTCTGCATATGTTAAAATGTAAAAGTCATTTCTATGATATAGAGAATGAAAAGAGGTAAATTATCATGGTTTTATCATGTAACAATATAAATAAGTCCTTTGGTACAAACGAGATTCTTAAGGCTGTGTCCTTCCATATTAAAGAGAGGGAAAAAGTTGCTATTGTTGGTATTAATGGAGCAGGAAAATCCACCCTACTTAAAATCATAATAGGGGAGCTATCTGTGGATGAGGGTGAAGTTATACTTTCTAAGGGTAGTACCATGGGATATCTGTCCCAACATCAGGAATTAAAGTCAGAACATACCATTTACGAAGAAATGTATACAGTAAAACAGGATTTAATTGAGCTTAACCAAAGAATCAGGGAATTAGAGATTTTAATGAAGCATGTGCAAGGTGAAGAACTGGAGCAGATGCTTAAAACCTATACCCGCTTAACCCATGAATTTGAAATTCAAAATGGATACGCTTACAAAAGTGAGGTTACAGGTATATTAAAGGGTCTTGGTTTTTGCGAAGAAGATTTTGATAAAAAGGTTGATACACTTTCCGGTGGCCAGAAAACCAGAATCGCCCTAGGTAAGCTACTGATTTCTAAGCCCAATATACTACTTTTGGATGAACCTACTAACCATTTGGATCTTATATCCATAGCTTGGTTAGAGACATTTTTAATTAATTATGATGGTGCTGTGGTAATTGTAGCACATGATCGCTTTTTTTTGGACAAGGTAGTTACTAAGATTATTGAATTGGATTTTTCTAAAGCTCAGACCTTTGATGGGAACTACTCCCAATACACAAACAAGAAATCCATGCTAAAAAATGCTCAATTAAAAGCATATATGAACCAACAAAAAGAAATTAAACATCAAGAAGATGTTATCGAAAAGCTTCGCTCTTTTAACCGTGAAAAATCCATACGACGTGCTGAGAGTCGGGAAAAGATGCTGGATAAAATTGAACGTGTCGAAAGACCTAGCGATAATACTCATATGCATTTTACTTTTAAGCCTAGAATATTAAGCGGAAATGATGTTCTTTCTGTAGAAGGCCTATCCAAATCCTATGAAAACTTAAAATTATTTTCAGATCTTAATTTTGAAATCAAACGAGGAGAAAAGGTAGCCATCATAGGAAATAATGGCACAGGAAAAACAACTATCCTTAAGATATTGACAGGCTCAGTAAATGCAGATGACGGAACTATCCATCTAGGCTCTATGGTTCATATAGGTTATTATGACCAGGAAATGCAGGTACTTAGTCCGGAGAAAACCTTATTTGACGAACTTCAGGATGCATATCCCCATCTTGATAATACCACTGTAAGAAATATACTTGCTGCCTTTATCTTTACCGAAGATGATGTATTTAAGAGAATTAAGGATTTAAGTGGTGGAGAACGAGGACGAGTATCCTTGGCTAAGCTAATGCTCTCAGAAGCAAACCTTTTAATTCTTGATGAGCCTACCAATCATTTGGATATTACCTCTAAGGAAATCTTAGAGAATGTAATCAACTTATATGAGGGTACAGTTCTTTATGTATCCCATGATCGTTATTTTATTAATAAGACTGCCACAAGAATTTTGGATCTTACAGAAGGGCAATTACTAAATTACATCGGTGATTATGATTATTATCTTGAGAAAAAGCCAGAAATGGAGGCTGCTTATTTAAATAAATCATTAGAAGATAAACTCACTTTTAATAAGGGAACACCTTGGGCAACTCAAGGTACATCCACCACAACAGAAAATGAGACCTCTAGTATCAATAAGCTTACCTGGCAGCAGCAAAAAGAGGAACAGGCAAGAATTAGAAAGAGAAAAAATGACCTGACTAGGAATGAGGATGAAATTCACTCCTTGGAGCTTAGAAATGAGGAAATAGATTCCTTACTAATTGAAGAAGAAATCTTTACTGATGCCCATAAATTAATGGAACTACATTTAGAAAAAAAAGAGCTTGAAACTAAATTGGAGCAGCTCTTAGAAGAATGGGAGCAGCTGGCTGCTGATGACTAAATAAGAAGAAAGAGTTTCGCTTGCGAAACTCTCCGCGCCGAACTCGTTCGCAAAGTGATAATTTCATTACGCGTGAGTACGCATCCTGGCGGAGCATTTTTTATATAATAGGACGAACCTTCCTATTATATAAAAACCACCTACATAATAAGATTCTATTATGCAGGTGTTTTTTTAAAGTCCTTGTTCTGTAAGGTTTTGTATGGAATTCATCATATGCTCATTCGCTAAGATTTCTGCCATCTGTCCGTCTCTATTTTTGATAGCTTCCACAATGGCTGCATGTTCATCACGTGATTTCTCAGCTCTATAAGGCCTTGATAAGGTTATTTTACGAACCCGTTCTACATACTGATGAAAGTCTGATAATACATGATTTAATATCTTACTGCCTGATGCTTTATAGATCAAATCATGGAATTTGTTATCTAGATCAACCATATGTTCAATATGACTTCTTCGAGCATGAAAATCTGATAGATAAAGTATTTCCTCAAGTTCTTCAATTTGTCCGTTAGTTATATTCTCACAAGCCCATTTAGCACAAAGTCCTTCAAGGTAGGATCTAATCATATATATATCATGAATATCCTTTGTAGTAATTCCTGTAACAGAAGCTCCTTTGTTAGGAATAATGCTTACCAATCCTTCCAGCTCCAATTGTCTTAGCGCCTCCCTAACAGGAGTTCTGCTGACACCTAGATCTGTAGCAATAGCATTCTCCCGCAGCTCCTCACCCTCATGATAGTCTCCAGACAGTATTCTATCCCGAATAGTGCTGTATACTCTACCTCTAAGGGAATACTTATCTGCTATCTCTTTTTGAAGATTAATCTCTTCCAAGGAATTATCCTCCTTAATTCACATAGAACAATATTATTAACGGAACTGATTATAATCTTTCAATTGTATCCATTAAATAATTTGCAAATTCTTCACCAGTAGCTCCGGTATCTCTACCTGTAAGTACCAGCTTCTTCTCTGTTATTGTGCAAATATCTAGTGCCTTATAGATCTTGTCAGCTTCATTAGCATATCCAATATGGCTAAGAAGCATGGCACCAGCACGAATCATGCTACATGGATCTGCATAAATATCTCTACCCTCTTTAACCATCCTAGGCGCAGAACCGTGTATAGCTTCAAACATAGAATAACGTTTACCAATGTTGGCACTTCCTGCTGTTCCAACACCACCCTGAAATTCTGCTGCTTCATCAGTAATAATATCGCCATAAAGATTAGGTAGTACCACCACCTGAAAATCTTTTCTACGCTTCTCATCTACCAACTTAGCTGTCATAATGTCAATATACCAGTCATCTACAGCAATCTCCGGATATTCCTTAGCTATTTCGTAAAATATATCAAGGAATTTGCCATCTGTAGTCTTAATTATATTGGCTTTTGTAACCGCTGTTACTCTTGTTTTATTATTAGCCTTTGCAAATGCAAATGCAGCCCTAATTATTCTCTCTGTCCCCTGACTTGTTGCTACTGTAAAGTCAATCCCCAGATCCTCTGTTACATTAACCCCCTTACTACCAACAGCATAAGCACCTTCTGTATTCTCACGGTAAAAGGTCCAGTCAATTCCTTGCTCAGGAATTCTAACGGGTCTTACATTGGCAAATAGATCCAATTCCTTCCTCATAGCCACATTGGCACTTTCTACATTAGGCCATGGATCTCCCTTTCTAGGAGTTGTTGTTGGGCCTTTTAAAATAACATGGCATTTTTTAATTTCTTCCAAAACTGCTGGAGGAATCGCTGCTTTTTCAGTTGCTCTTCTTTCAATCGTAAGTCCTTCTATATTCTTAAAAACCACCTTGCCGGTCTTTACATCATCTTTTATTAGATATTCTAGTACTCTCTGGGCTTGGGCAGTGATTGCAGGGCCAATACCATCTCCACCACATACACCAATAATAATCTGATCCAAGGATTTATAATCAATAAAATCACCTTGGTTCTTCATATCCTCTACTCTTTGTAACTGCTCAGTTAGTAACTGTCCAAACTTTTCCTTTGCTTCTTCAACTCGATCTGTACTTAACATTGTTATCCTCCAAATCATTTTATATTTTAATTTTTCAATATAACTCCAAATTTTATTGTATGTTAAGGTACCTAACTTGTCAACCGTCAACACCTCTCGCAAATGATTTGCCTATATAAACTAATTTTCCAGCTCAATCTTTGCCTTTTCAATTAGCCTTATCATCTCTTCATCAGTAATAACTGTAATCCGGCCACCATCATATTCCTCATCAACCCAGTCCTTAACCATTACTACTAAAGGATCGTTCTTATCCATTGATTGATCATCCTTCAAACCAAAATAGCTGTTAATCCAGTGAGCAATTCCAGCCAGACCAGAGGTGTTAGATACTGCTACCCTAACAGGTCGATTTAAGAATTTATCTGTATCAAATATATTATATATTTCCTCATTCTTAAGTAAACCATCTGCATGTATACCGGCTCTTGTAACATTAAAATTCCTACCTACAAAAGGGGTTCTTGAAGGAACTCTATATCCAATTTCTTTCTCATAGTATTCTGCCATTTCTGTAATAACAGTGGTATCCATCCCATCAAGAGTACCCTTTATCTGAGCATATTCGAAGATCATTGCCTCCAATGGTGTATTTCCTGTTCTTTCTCCTATGCCAAATAAGGAGCAATTAACTGCAGCTGCACCATATAGCCAAGCTGTAGTAGAATTGGATACGGCCTTATAAAAATCATTATGCCCATGCCATTCCAACCATTTGGAGGGAACGCCTGCATGAGTTGTAATACCATAAATAATACCCTGTACTGAACGGGGGATTACCGCTCCTGGAAAACTCACTCCATAGCCCATAGTATCGCAGGCCCTAATCTTTACTGGTATTTGGTATTCATTACTTAATTTCATTAGCTCATAACAAAAAGGTATAACAAAACCATGGATATCTGAACGAGTAATATCCTCCAAATGGCATCGGGCAGCAATACCTGTATCTAGGCATTCTCTTACAATGCTAAGATAATGCTTCATAGCCTCTTTTCTTGTCATCTTCATTTTATAGAAAATATGATAATCAGAGCAGCTAACTAAGATTCCCGTTTCCTTCATTCCCAGATCTTTAACTAGTTGAAAATCCTTCTTACTGGCACGAATCCATGATGTTATCTCCGGAAATTCATAACCCCTCTCCATGCACTTATAGACAGCATCTCTGTCCTTCTTACTGTATAAGAAGAACTCAGATTGACGGATAATTCCTTTAGGCCCACCCAAACGATGCATATAATCATAAAGAGTTACTATCTGATCAGTAGTATAGGGCTCCCTGGATTGCTGTCCATCCCGAAATGTAGTATCTGTAATAAAGATTTCATCAGGAAGCTTATGAGGTACAATCCTATCATTGAAAGCAATTTTAGGAATCTCATCGTAAGGAAATAAGTTACGAAAGGTGTTGGGCTGTTCAACATCAACTAAGGAATAAATATGCTCCTCTAATTCTAGAAGATTGTTATGCGGATTGATAAATACTTTTCTTTCATTCATATTCTTTTATACCCCTTTATACAATATATTTTTATACAATAATAAGTTTGTATTATTGTATACAATAATACAAACCATGTCAACCCTTTTTTTAAACATAAAATTCTAAGTCCTTTCTCTTCGATTTCTCTATATAAAATACTCAATTATTTCATATAATATGGGAATAAGTATAGCGGGTAAAAGATTACCTGTCTTTATCTTTTTGCCAAAAATCATATTAATGCCTATTGCGAAAACCAAGATCGAACCTACAAATGATAAATTTATAATTATTCTATCGCTTAGTAAGGGTTCAACAATCCCTGCACCTAAGGTAATGAGTCCCTGATAGATTCCTACTGGAATAACAGAAAAAAACACTCCTATGCCCAAGGTTGATGCGAAAAATATAGCAACCACACCATCAATTAAGCCCTTAGCTAAAAGCATAGATGGATCTGCCGAAAGCCCATCCTCTAAGGATCCTATAATAGCCATTGCTCCTACACAATAAAGCAAGGAGCTATTGACAAATCCCTCTACAAAGTGTTTATCTTTTTCTTTATTGACCTTTAATTTACCCTTAAGCCATACTCCAACCCGGTCAAGTCTCGCTTCAATATTAATAGCTTCCCCTATAAATCCACCTATGGCTAGGGACATAATCATCAACATAATATTAGTGCTGACAATCCTTCCATCATCAATTATTATTAATCCCTCTAAAGCACCGCTTATACCAATAAACATAACAGCGAGTCCAAGTCCACTCATTATGGTTTCCTGAAAACGCGGTTTCAATCTTTCCTTAATTAAAAATCCAATCATAGCACCCAATAAAATCAGGGCTATATTGCCCAATGTACCCAAACCTATCATTTTATCTTATTAGACCCCAAATTCGGTCTTCCTCCCTATAATGATACCTAAACTAAACCGGTTAATTCCTCCACCTCGCGCAGTGCTAGAATTGTTTTTTCAAGCAAAGAATCAAGATCCCAGCCAAGCATTTCCGCTCCAGCCTTTATAACCTCTCTAGAACATCCTGCAGCAAATTTTGGAGTCTTAAACTTCTTTCTTACAGAACTTACCTCTAAATCCATAGTACTCTTTGAGGGACGCATCCTAGCCACTGCTCCGATTAATCCTGTCAGCTCATCTGTAGCAAAAAGAACCTTTTCCATCTCATGTTCAGGCTTTACATCGATACATATACCATATCCGTGACTTGCCACAGCATGAATCAGCCTTTCATCCAAACCACGTTCTCTCATGATTTCGCTAGTCTTTACGCAGTGCTCATCTGGAAACATGCCAAAATCAAGGTCGTGAAGCAATCCCACAAGTCCCCAGAACTCTTCCTCTCCGTGACCTAACTCCCTTGCAAAATATTTCATTACTCCTTCCACGATCCTAGCATGTTTCAAGTGAAATTCATCGGTATTAAACTCACATAACAGCTCCCAAGCTTCTTCTCGGTTCGGTATTTTTACCAATTTAATCATCCTTCCAATATTAATATTTAATTGCATAATTATTTGTTATTTATGAATATACAATAAGAAGAAATGAATTACAAGTGTGTTAGTGAAATCAAACTACAACTTCATAATATTCCTATATATCACCTATAGCATCTTCTTTATAACTCCTATCTAATTTAAAATAGGTGTCATGTCTGTTTATATCAATAGGTTATATAATAACTATAATACTATTATTCATTGTAACCTATTATATCTTTAATAACTTCACCAGCCATAATAAGCCCCGCAACTGAAGGAACAAAAGAGACACTGCCGGGTATTTGACGTTTGGCAGTACATTTTTTTTCTGTACCAGGAGGGCATATACAATTATTTTTACAACTGTTTTTAGTATCTTCAGCTGGCTTTATTGCAGGCTCTTTCGAATAAACAACCTTTAATTTTTTGACTCCTCTTGCTGCTAGTTCCTTTCGCATAACTTTAGCTAAGGGGCAAACAGATGTTTTATATATATCAGCCACCTCAAACCTTGTAGAATCTAGCTTATTTCCTGCACCCATACAACTGATAATAGGAACATTCTTCTCTTGGGAGCGTAACACAAGCTCTATCTTTCCCGATACGGTATCAATTGCATCTACCACATAGTCATACTGTGAAAAATCAAATTCTCCTGCTGTATCCGGAGTAAAAAAGCATTGATGCATTACCACCTCTGCCATTGGATTAATCTCTAATATCCTTTCTCTCATTACTTCAACTTTATGTTTGCCTATGGTCTTTCTAGTAGCGATTATTTGTCTGTTAAGGTTTGTCAGGCATACCTTATCATCATCTATCAGATCAAAATGCCCTATTCCACTACGTACTAGGGCTTCTACTGTATATCCTCCAACCCCACCAATTCCAAATATAGCAACCCTTGCCTTATTCAGCTTCTTTATAGCTTCTTCACCAAGTAAAAGCTCTGTTCTTGAAAATTGGTTCAACATGATGTCCTCCCATTTATTATATTTTCATTTAGTTATAATCTGCAGTTTTATAATATAATATCTTATTTTAATTCTTAATTCAATTATGTTTCACTATTAGCCATAGGAAGCATTACGGCAAGAATTTGAAAATATTAAAAGGGTGCTGTTATTAGTAGGAAATACCTGCTTTAACAACACCCTAACAATTAATTCACTTCTTCAAATTCTTCTTTACCTACTCCACAAAGGGGGCAAACCCAATCCTCGGGAACATCTTCCCACTTAGTTCCAGGGGCTACTCCGTTATCAGGATCACCTAATTCTTCATCATAAATGTAACCACAAGCAGTGCATTCATATTTCTTCATATTATTACCTCCATTCTGAATAAAAAGTTTGAAAGCTTCTTTTTTAAACACTACCTTTATAACGTAATATTTATTAAGCTACATAAACATGTATACCATAAATCATAACAAATCTCAACTATTTTATTATATTCAAATCTAAAAAATTTATTAACTTAAGTTTCCGTAAATTGCACTTTGAAAACAAGTAAATTTAACCATAGTGCCAATCTACCACTTTTTGAAAGGTCTTAAAAGATTTTTCGAAGTATAGGCACTTTAATAAGCCCCACCTGAACTGGACTGATTGGCTTTCTGTATAATTGAAACCTTTAGGGCACTTGTCTTTGTTGTCTTTAATTTCATTGAAATCAGTGCTAGGAATACCATACACTAGAACCAATAAACCTCTTTTCATAAAAATGGTCTTTTCTGCAAGGCAATGACTTGTAAAATGATAGTAGCGTAATTATATGACTAAAACAAACTTATATTTCTATTATTATATTATTTGCTATATGCTTCACTACTGGGTTCTTCATAACATCACTTACGTTTAATGTATACCCATTTTTATTAATTTTAGTAACGGCACGCATAGCTTTTATTGAGTCACCACCAAGATCAAAAAAGTTATCGTTTATTCCAATCCTTTCCACATTGAGAATTTCTTCAAATACCTTAATAATATTTTCTTCTATTTCGTTTCTAGGAGCTTCATATTCTGCTATAATTGTCGAAATTATTTCAGGGAGCTTTTTCCTATCCAACTTTCCATTTCCGGTTAGTGGTAATTCATCTATTTGCATAATATACGGGGGAATCATATATTCAGGGAGTTCAGCCTGAAGTTTGTTTTTTATATCAGCAATGTTGATTACTCCCTTATTTGACACTATATATGCACAAAGATCTTTTTCTCCTTCCTCATTTGTTCTCACAATTGTTACGCATTCATCCACTTCATCTTGTTTACGTAAAGCACACTCAATCTCACCAAGTTCAATCCTAAAACCACGTATCTTAACTTGCTCATCAATTCTTCCTAAATATTCGATATTTCCATCTGGCATCCATCTTACCAAATCTCCTGTATGATACATGGACCCGTCCTCAAATAAATTCTTTGTAAATTTTTCTTCCGTTAACTTCTGCTTATTCAGATAACCTTTTGCTACCCCAATTCCACTGATACACAATTCTCCTGGCACACCAATTCCGCATAATACAATATCATTCAATACGTATAATTTGATATTAGAAATTGGCTTCCCAATTGGGACAATCTGGTCTTCAGGCTTGCAATCATAATATGTTACATCAATGCTTGCCTCCGTCGGCCCGTATAAGTTGACTAAACGTGCGCGAAGTCCTTTGAATAATTTGTAAAACGATTTAACACTTGATAAATTTAATGCTTCTCCACTTGAAAATACATATTTAAGACTAGTTAGTTTATCAAGCATGTTAATATTATTCTCAAGATAGTTTAGAAAAACATTTAGCATGGAAGGAACAAAATGAATTACTGTAACCTTTTTACTTTCAATCTCGTTTACAATAGTGGATGGAGATTTCTCACCACCAGGAATAAGCATATCTACTTTTCCTCCATAAAATCCCCACCAAAATATTTCCCAGACAGAGACATCAAAAGCAAAAGTTGTTTTTTGTAAAATAGTGTCTTTTTGATTTATACTATATAACGATTGCATCCAGTCAATTCTATTAACCACTCCTTGATGCATATTCATAACTCCTTTGGGCTTACCAGTAGTTCCCGAAGTATATATAATATAGACTAAATCACTTTCAATATTCAAATTTTCCAACTTGCTGTTGTCACCAGTATATAAAGATTTATCGTATGGGTTAATTATCGTAAAATCTTTGCTCAAGTTCTCATCGTTATAAGTAACAGCGATTATTGCCTTAGGACAACAGTCATCTAAAATATACTTTATTCGTTCCTCTGGATATCTGGGATCAATCGGTACATAAGCACCGCCCGCTTTTATAATCCCATATATCCCAACTATCATTTCAATACTACGTTCTAATATAACTGGAACTAAATCATCAGGCTTTACACCTAACAGTCTTAGTCTTCTTCCTAACTGATTTGCCTTGCGATTCAATTCCTGGTAAGTCAATGATTCTTGTCCAAAGGTTACCGCTATCTTATCTGGTGTTTTCTCTACTTGTTCCTCAAAGAGCTCTTGGACACATTTATCCTTGGGGTAATCTTTTTCTGTAGCGTTAAAATCATGTAGTATCATCTTCTTTTCCGCATCTGATACTACCTGTATTTCACCTATCTCTTTATTTGGATTTTCTGTTACTTCTTCTACTACTTTTTGATAATGTTCCATCAATGTTTCTATGAATTCTTCTTTATACAAATCGCTACAATATTCTGTCGTAATGAAATACCCTTCATCCTCTTCTTCAACATTTACTGTAATATCAAATTTTGCTGTATTGGTTTTTCCACGCAAAATTTCAAATTCTATTCCCTCTGCCTGAATCTTCTCTGGCTCATTATTCTGATATACAAACATAATGTCAAACATTGGATTTCTTGATAAATCTCTTTTTATCTTTAAGTCTTCCAGAAGCTCTTCAAATGGATACTCCTGATTCTCATATGCTTTAAGCGATTTTTCCCTTATTTCCTCTAATAAATTAATATATATCTTTTCTTTTGACGGTTTTCCTCTCATAACCAATGTATTAACAAACATGCCCATCATGTTCTCAGTATCCTTATGGATTCTTCCCGACATCGGACTTCCTATTACGATATCTTCTTGTCTTCCATATTTACTTAAAACCACCATAAGTCCGGATAGTAATACCATGTATTCCGTGCTTTCCATCTGCTTAGCAAGGGTCTTAACCCTATCCCGTAGCTCTTTCTTGATTTTTAATGTAACAGTATCCCCTTTAAAACTCTGGGTCTTAGGTCTAACATAATTCAATGGAATATCTAGTGTTGGTAACTCTTCCTCAAACTCACTCATCCAATACGCTTTTTGTTTTCGCATGTCACGAGTTCTCATCCACTCACTATAATCTTTATACTGTAATCCGAGTGGCTCTAAGCTCTCTCCATTATAAATTCTGGAAAACTCCCTCATCAGAAGTCCTGAACTCATTCCATCCGATACAATATGATGCATATCTACTAAAAGTAGCCAACTGTCCTTTTGTTCCACTACTTTTACACGTAATAGCGATCCTTTCTGTAAATCAAAAGGTTCGATAAAATCCTCCAAAATCTTTCCGAATTCTCTATCATCCTTCTGATACACAAAGTTCAAATTTGGTTCATTACTAATTCTTTGTACTGCAACTCCTTCTACTATGTCAAAACTAGTTCTTAATATTTCATGTCGCTCTATTATCTGGTAAAATGCACTCTGAATCTTTTCTGGATTAACTGCTCCTTTCATCCTCAGTGCTACAGGCATGTTGTAAGTAGTTCCTTTCCCTTGTACCTGATCAATTAGAAACATCCTCTTTTGAGTTGATGACATCTCGTAATATTCTTTCTGCTCCGCTTTTGGTATGGACTCAAATGTTTTCCCCTGCCCTACTTCTAATGCCAATTTTGCTGCTGTAGGATTATCAAAAATATCTTTGATTCCTATTCGCACCCCAGTCTCTTGCTCAATTTTGTTGGCTACTCGAATTGCTCTTAAGGATTGCCCTCCCAATTCAAAGAAATCATCATTGATTCCTATTTCCTCTAGTTCAAGAACTTCTTCAAATATTTTTATAATTTTTCTCTCATTTTCATTTCTTGGTCCCTCATATTCATTGTTTCTATCCATTATGATGTCAGGAAGCCTCTTCTTGTCTAACTTACCGTTTCGGGTCATAGGAATTTCTTCAATTTGCATAAAATATACTGGCACCATATAGGAAGGTAACTGTTCTCTTAGGTCATTTTTCATTTTAGCAAAATCAACTTTTTCTGTACTGGTTACAAAAGCGCAAAGTTCCTTCTCACTAGCCTTATTATCCCTCGCAATTACTGCAACATCTTTTATTTTTTTAAAACCTCTGATAAGATTCTCAATTTCCAATAATTCGATTCGATGTCCTCGAATTTTAACCTGATTATCAATTCTTCCTAAGTACTCTAAATTTCCATCTGGAAGCCATCTTGCAAGATCACCACTTCTATATATTCTACCTTTTCCAAAAGGATTTTCTTGAAATTTTGCATCCGTAAGTTCCTGATTGTTCAAATATCCTCTTGCCAAACCATCACCTGCAATACATAGTTCACCTGGAATTCCAACACCACACAGTCCCATATTATCAACAATGTATACTTTTGTATTTATTATTGGTTTGCCTATTGGTATTTTATCTATTTGCTGACCTTTTGGCAGCTCCCACTGTGTTGTGCAAATGGTATCTTCCGTTGGTCCATACGCATTAACATACTTAACGTTTTCTGGTAGACGTTGTATGATTTGCATATTAGATTCAGATCCTGCCGTAAAAACTCTTTTTATATTCTTCAAATTGACTTGTACAAAATATTGAGGTGGCAGAACAACTGTAGTAATATTCATGCCGTCTACATATTCTTCAAATTTGCTAAAGTTTGAAATTACATCTTGACTAATTAGACATAGACACGCTCCATTTAATAAAGCCATTATAATTTCAAAAACAGAAGCATCAAATATTAGATTAGCAAACTGCAATATCCTATCATTACTTGAAATCTTTTGTACCTTAGTAAAGTATTCGTTGAGACTAACTAAGCCCCTATGTTCTATCATTACACCTTTGGGTTTACCTGTTGTTCCTGATGTATAAATAAGGTAAACCAAATTGTTAGGTCTTGTTACTCTTTCTAGATCTCCATCATCTTCTAGGTAAATATTATTTTCATATAAATCAATCACTGGCATATCTGTTTGAAATTCAATTGTTGTTTTTCCTTTTAATACTAATTTCGGTTTACAATCCCCTAGCATATATTTAATACGTTCTGTGGGATAGGTGGGATCAATTGGTACGTAGGCTCCACCAGCTTTAATTACACCTAGTATTCCAATTATTGTTTCGATTGTACGTTCTGCAATTATCCCTACAAAATCATCAGGCTTTACACCTAACAGTCTTAGTCTTCTTCCTAACTGATTTGCCTTGCGATTCAATTCCTGGTAAGTCAATGATTCTTGTCCAAAGGTTACCGCTATCTTATCTGGTGTTTTCTCTACTTGTTCCTCAAAGAGCTCTTGGACACATTTATCCTTGGGGTAATCTTTTTCTGTAGCGTTAAAATCATGTAGTATCATCTTCTTTTCCGCATCTGATACTACCTGTATTTCACCTATCTCTTTATTTGGATTTTCTGTTACTTCTTCTACTACTTTTTGATAATGTTCCATCAATGTTTCTATGAATTCTTCTTTATACAAATCGCTACAATATTCTGTCGTAATGAAATACCCTTCATCCTCTTCTTCAACATTTACTGTAATATCAAATTTTGCTGTATTGGTTTTTCCACGCAAAATTTCAAATTCTATTCCCTCTGCCTGAATCTTCTCTGGCTCATTATTCTGATATACAAACATAATGTCAAACATTGGATTTCTTGATAAATCTCTTTTTATCTTTAAGTCTTCCAGAAGCTCTTCAAATGGATACTCCTGATTCTCATATGCTTTAAGCGATTTTTCCCTTATTTCCTCTAATAAATTAATATATATCTTTTCTTTTGACGGTTTTCCTCTCATAACCAATGTATTAACAAACATGCCCATCATGTTCTCAGTATCCTTATGGATTCTTCCCGACATCGGACTTCCTATTACGATATCTTCTTGTCTTCCATATTTACTTAAAACCACCATAAGTCCGGATAGTAATACCATGTATTCCGTGCTTTCCATCTGCTTAGCAAGGGTCTTAACCCTATCCCGTAGCTCTTTCTTGATTTTTAATGTAACAGTATCCCCTTTAAAACTCTGGGTCTTAGGTCTAACATAATTCAATGGAATATCTAGTGTTGGTAACTCTTCCTCAAACTCACTCATCCAATACGCTTTTTGTTTTCGCATGTCACGAGTTCTCATCCACTCACTATAATCTTTATACTGTAATCCGAGTGGCTCTAAGCTCTCTCCATTATAAATTCTGGAAAACTCCCTCATCAGAAGTCCTGAACTCATTCCATCCGATACAATATGATGCATATCTACTAAAAGTAGCCAACTGTCCTTTTGTTCCACTACTTTTACACGTAATAGCGATCCTTTCTGTAAATCAAAAGGTTCGATAAAATCCTCCAAAATCTTTCCGAATTCTCTATCATCCTTCTGATACACAAAGTTCAAATTTGGTTCATTACTAATTCTTTGTACTGCAACTCCTTCTACTATGTCAAAACTAGTTCTTAATATTTCATGTCGCTCTATTATCTGGTAAAATGCACTCTGAATCTTTTCTGGATTAACTGCTCCTTTCATCCTCAGTGCTACAGGCATGTTGTAAGTAGTTCCTTTCCCTTGTACCTGATCAATTAGAAACATCCTCTTTTGAGTTGATGACATCTCGTAATATTCTTTCTGCTCCGCTTTTGGTATGGACTCAAATGTTTTCCCCTGCCCTACTTCTAATGCCAATTTTGCTGCTGTAGGATTATCAAAAATATCTTTGATTCCTATTCGCACCCCAGTCTCTTGCTCAATTTTGTTGGCTACTCGAATTGCTCTTAAGGATTGCCCTCCCAATTCAAAGAAATCATCATTGATTCCTATTTCCTCTAGTTCAAGAACTTCTTCAAATATTTTTATAATTTTTCTCTCATTTTCATTTCTTGGTCCCTCATATTCATTGTTTCTATCCATTATGATGTCAGGAAGCCTCTTCTTGTCTAACTTACCGTTTCGGGTCATAGGAATTTCTTCAATTTGCATAAAATATACTGGCACCATATAGGAAGGTAACTGTTCTCTTAGGTCATTTTTCATTTTAGCAAAATCAACTTTTTCTGTACTGGTTACAAAAGCGCAAAGTTCCTTCTCACTAGCCTTATTATCCCTCGCAATTACTGCAACATCTTTTATTTTTTCTAAGCTTCTAATTACATTTATAATTTCCAACAATTCAATTCTATACCCTCGTATTTTAACCTGATCATCTATTCTTCCTAAATATGCTATACGTCCATCGGGCAACCATTTGCCTTTATCTCCTGTTCGAAACATTTTTCCTTTACCATATGGATTATTAACAAACTTGCTATTAGTAAGAATCAAATCATTAAGATACCCCTTAGCAATTCCTTCCCCTGAAACACATATCTCACCTTGTCCTTCTGTTGAACAAAGTTCACCCATTTCATCTATAATATAAATTTCCGTATGTATAATAGGCTTTCCTATGCTTGTAACACCACCTTTGTATTCAGAAAGAATAAAAGTATCATGAGTTACCATCGATGCTTCTGTTGATCCATAAAAATTATTAATTCTAACATTCTTTGCTTCATCAATTTCTGTAATTCCTTCTGAAATATAAAAAGGTTCTCCTCCTAGTGTTACATTTCGAACAACCGACAAGATTTTTTTTGCACTCTCCTTATCACTTAGCAGAGTGTTAAAATACGAAGGGGTCCCATATATAACTTTTATCTTATTATCCAATATCATCTTAACACTTAAATTCTTATCTTTCTTTACAGCATCACTAAATATAACAAGCTTACCACCTTCTACAAACGTGGGAAATATTTCAATTAACGATATAATAAATGCAATGCTGGTAATTGCTGCCACTTCCTTACTAAAGTCTGAATAAGAATATCTCATCGCCCAATTAATTCCATCCATTACGTTGCCATGACTTTTCAATACTCCTTTGGGTTTTCCAGTTGAACCTGAAGTATAAAAAACACAAATTAAATCATCCATTTTATTAATTAATGGAGGATTGGAATCATGTTTAGAGTAATTTCCCTTATTGCATATGTTAATAACTTGTATATCACCATAACTTTCCTTAGTATCTTTCCCCACTAATACTACTTTGGGTTGACTAGCTCGAATAATATATTCAACTCTATCTTTAGGGGTTTCCGGTTCTATAGGTACATAAACACCACCAGCCTTTATTATACTTAGCATTCCCACTATCATTTCAATACTTCTCTCAACCATAAGTACTACTAAATCATTCTCCTTAACGCCAATTTCTCTTAGCTTCCAAGCCATCATGTTCACTTCAGAGTTCAACTCTTTATATGTTAAGCTCCTCTCATGAAAAACAATGGCAACATCGTTAGGTTTGATATTAACTTGTTCTTCAAAATATTCTACAAGCAATTTATCCTCTTTATAATTTGACCTGAAATATTCATTTAACTTATTTAAGCAATCATTCTTTTTCATGGTTTTCCTCCATTAGTTTTATTAGTTAATTTTTTTAATTACAAATTAACGAGCAAAATATCTTTTTACATATATTGTTAATGCATAATGGTTTAAATACTTACCATTACAGCCTATAATTTAATCACTATTTTCTAATTAAATCATTGTATTGTATAAAGCATAAAAATATCCTTTTGATTTTATTAGAGTATTAAACTTTCCTGTTTCAACGATTTTTCCATGGTTCATTACAATAATTTCATCATACCTTTCTAATAATAAGGCATTCATTTTATGTGTTACAATTATTTTAGTTACTCCCTCCATATCTAATATTGCTGTTTCAACTAAGTAGGCTGTATTATTATCCAGAGACGCAGTCCCTTCATCCATAAGTAATATAGGCATTTTACGTAATAAACACCTAGCAATTGATATACGTTGTTTTTCACCTCCAGATAAATTGCTTCCATTCTCTCCACACTTATAATCTATTCCTTTGTTTTCAATTAGGGGTGCTAACCCAGCTTTTAAGATTGCTTCATTAATCTCATCTTCATCAAAATTTTTAAACATCGAAATATTATTTGCAATTGTATCATCGAATATAAAAACGTTTTGCTGTATGATAGAAATTAAATCATATAAACTATCCGTATCAATACTTCTCATCTCCATATCATCCAATAAGATTTTATCTGAATAATCCAAATGATAACCTAATAATAGACTGAGTAAAGTTGATTTGCCACTTCCACTTCCACCAACAATTGCATAACTCTTTCCCCTTTCAAACTCAAAACTCACATCAGTTAATACATTTTCATCGCCGTAAGCAAATGATACATTTTGAATTATAATTGAGTTTTCAAAGTCATTCTTACTCTCCCGCTTTTTTGGTTTTTCACTTTCTTCGAGGGATTCTTCCATTTTCTTTATCAACGACCGAGAAGCAGATATATTCGCAAATAGTGGCCCTAACTGTTGAATAGGCGTTAAAACATAATTTAGCAACTGTATAAAGGCCACAATTACCCCCACCAAAATAATTCCTTGTATTGCCATATATGTTCCAAGTGCAAATATAACTATATCTACTAAAAGTGAAGCAGCTACTGACCATATCCCAATTAATTCTGACATTTCTCTACGATTTTGTTTTAAATTCTCTAATGCGAAATTTTGTTTTGAAAAAATATTGCTCATTTCCTTCTCTGCTTTAAAGCTTTTTATCACAGAGAATCCGCTTAAAAAATCCTTCACAATACCTACAAATTTTTCATTTTGATCAGAGGCGCTTCTTTCTAAAACCTTTAGCTTTTTTCCAAACACTGCAATAATAATAATTGGTAATGACATTATGCAAATAACACATATTGTCATTATCCAATTCAAATAAGCCATAGAACATATAGCAAGGATAAGCAATAACAGCTGATTAAATATGTTAATATTGCCTAATAGATATCCATTTTCTATTGATGATACATCAAAGGTCAAATTAGATATATATTTACTAGTAGCTTCATTATTAAATGAATTTATATTTTTCTCTAATACTTTATTAAAGACAAACCCTTTATATTGATATAGAGCTTTCGTAATGAATCTATTTTTAAAATAGCGTAACATAAATGAAATAATTATATATATAATTATTAAACCCATTACAATTAGCAGCATATGTACAAGATCAGATATTGTTCCTCCTGTTGCAATATCAAAGAACATTTTTAAAACAAATGCAAATGCAATATATAGTAATGTCGTTAAAAACGTATTCGATAAAGTCATAAAATAATTCAGTTTGTTTTTATAATAAAATTGTTTTCTTAAATTTAATCGAATATCCTTCTTTTTAAAAAGTCTTTTCTTCATTAATAGCTCCTTATTTATACCTTATCTTTTTTAATATTTTAAATTATTCAAGATACTCCTTCTCAATTAATGCAACAATATCAGAAATCATAATATTATCATCTGGAACTAAATACTCTTCTGATATCTTAATATTAAATGTAGATTCTAGTGCAATAAAAAATTTAATGTATTGAATCGAATCTACAATATATTCACTTAGTTTTTGATCATCTCTTGAATAATTAATACCTTCGCTTTCAAAAAATTCATAAATTTTATTTTGTAATTCCATTTTTCTTTCCTTTCGTTTCAATCATGTCAATGACATTGCAAAAATATGCATAGTGATAACATTTGGTAAAGTAATATATTTTATCTTATCATTTGAGTCTATATAGAGCTTCTTTCCGTACAATCTATGTGGGATGTCGCTTTCAATAAATCTGCTGTTCGTACGCTTTATACCCTTTCCACTGTATACCGTATTGGTGGGTTCTCCCAATTCCAGGCTAGGAGTCCAATCTAAAAAACTAATTTTATATTTCTTACTGCTTCCATCACTGAATGTAACAATAATATCATCACTATAATCACCCCATTCTGTACATCCTAATATATATATATAATTATATTGATCTTCTGGTATCTGTATGGTCTGCCCTAGGCACCTAATATTATTTTTCTTTTCTTTATTTCTTCCTAAAATAAATTTTATATTTTCCCACTCTATAAAACCTTTTTCAAAAACATCATCTATCAGAAAATATTCATTTAAATCATTAAAATCAGCCGACTCTGAATTTATACAACCACTCCCTTCATTATTAAAATAATAAACCAGATCAATAGGTACAATCTTCAGATTTTTCTCACCATTAAAAAACCTATATTCATATGATGCTTTATTTGAAATAGCATTACCATTAATCAGTTTTTCTATTTGATTTAAAATTTCGTTTTCCTCTTCACAAACACTTAATATTTTTTTAGGTATGAATATAGATATATCTTCTGTTTGGTTAAGTACAACTTGCTTAAGTAACATATATCTCATCATATCCCATTTTTCAGAAATATAAATCAGCTTATCAATTAGAATCACTAGTTCATTTTCAACAAACAAACGTTCATTCATAATGTATTTTAAAAGAACTGCAAACCTCTGTAAATTATTTGAAATCTTTAAAAATGACTCAATTAATGGTATTCTGTTTTTTAATTCATCTAGAGAAATCTTCTCTTCTGAAGAATAATTTAATATTTCGTTTTCTATTTTAAAATTATTTGTTATATCCTGTGCTAAATTTAACATGTCATCCATAGTATCCTTTCTGCTAGAGACACTAATTTTTTCTAGTAGAATATCAATTACATTTATCTGCTTATTCAATGACTCATACTGAATTGTAACTATATTAGTGCATCCCTGTAAAAACATTTCAAACTCTAAACTCAAGTTACTTTTTTGATAATATGGGTCTATACAATATAGCGTTTTTTTTTCAAAATTTATTCCATTAATGATTAATGCATGTCCACCATTTTTGATCTCCTTATATCTCCAATCCCACGGACACCAATATGCATCCATTAGTAAAATTACTGGCATCTTATTCTCAATCTTTGTTTTTACTATATCAATAATCTCTTCTTTGTTATTATTAGAATATTCTTTTAATGTCATTCCTGTATATTCTTTTAGATTGTTTGCAAAAGAATTACCTTCAAACAAATTTTCTGTCACTACTTTTTCACCGATGGAAACTCTTTCTTTTTCCTCACTATTTATATACCTAATTTTTAATGCATCAAAATACATCATCTCATATGGTACATTTATGTACTTTGCACACGTAGCAATTGCATCATCAACACAAAAAAATACAGAATATTTTTCACCTCTTAATCTTGGAAATCTCTCATATATAACATTTTCCAGTTTCATTTTATCCTCCATTTCAAGTAATGCTTGCTATAAAACTCAGTCCTTTGTACAGTTCTTCTTCACTCATAAAGGCAATGTATAAACATAATCGTGCTTCACTATCTTGAATTAATGATATGTCAACTTATATATACCTAATTAGTAACATTTCTTAGAGCTTACAGGAAGATATAGAGTCATCAATAATATCCTTACCCAAACATGTAATTTACTTTTGAACTTTATTCTCTTAATAGTACAAAATTCCTTGTAATATTCTTTTGCTAATAATGTTAATGTTTTCTTTTGTTTTCTACTAAATCTTGCTTTGTTACACATTTCATAATTCTGGAATAATGTAATATAAAAAACATATAACATTGAATTAAAGATCTCTCTATCTTTTTTCTTAAAATAATTTATCCTTAGTTTATTATATTCAATAAACGATTCTAATCTATTAACGGAATATGTATTTGTAATGCTTCCTAATCTTTTATAATAACTGTACATACAATCTTTTAACAAAACTGCTCTCTTCGTCTTATAATATATTTTATAAGTTACAAATTCATCTTCATGTAACTTTCCTAAGGGGAACTCTATGTTTTTAAATAAACTCCTTTTATATAATTTATTCCATAGAACAAAGTAGATTTCAGAATATTCCAAGCCAAATTTTTTTAGCATATCTTTACCTGACACTATCTCTAATTCAGACTCAATCGTATATGGTAACGACTTTTTTTCATCTTCCATTATATAATCATATCCGCACTGTACTATATCATAATCATTATTTTCCATATGATTAACCATAGTTTCAAACATAGAATCTGATATTTCATCATCACTATCAACAAAGGATATATATTCACCCTTAGCCATCTTTAAGCCAGTATTTCTAGCATAGCTAACCCCTTTATGTTCATTCTGTATTACTTTAATTCTATTATCCTTAGCCGCATATTCAAAACAGATATTTAGAGAATTATCCTTTGAGCCATCATCGATTAACATACATTCAAAATCTGTAAAGGTCTGACTTAAAATACTTTCTATGCAATCTCTTAAATACTTTTCAGCATTGTAAAGTGGAACTATTACACTAATTTTCATAATATTTTTTCTCCTTCTTACGGTCTAGTACACTTATCAATATAAATTGTTAATGCTTCATACTCTATCTGTTCAATGAGTTTTAACATTTTTTTAACTTCTAGCAATAACAAACTATCGTTTGTTAATAAATACTTTACAAGTGTAAACAACAAGATTTTATGTTTTTCATAAATGACATGATATTTTTCTATAACATCTGTCAAATCTTCTTTACGACAATCTCCTATATCACATAAATACTCAAATCTTTTAATCATAATTTCCTTATGATCTACCATTAAGTAAAAATGTCTAATATCGATTTCTTTACAATTATTTTCTTCTATATCTTCAATGTATTGATATAAGGCGCAATATACTTTTCTTCCAAAGATGACATTTTCACTATTGGAGCAATTGTAAATTCTCCAATATTCCGGAATTTTTCCTTCATAATACTCAATTATCAAGTTATTTATATTATCTAAATTAAACTCATAATTACATTCTTCCTTTACTTTATAGGAATAAATCATATCATTTAAGAAACCACGTAACTTCTTAACTTCACAATCATAAAATGCATTTATAAATTCAGAGAAAGTAATTACTCTTCGTTCATATTTTCCAAATAAAAAATTATCAGAAACATAAATTATTTTTTTATCCATATCAATTCCATGTATAAGTGCATCATGATGAAAATTAACATCTTTTTTTCCAGGTATTTTAATATGATAATGATTAAGATCCATATGCAAATAAAATCCATCCTCTAATTCATTTTTTACAAATTTTATTAATCGATCGGGTTTCCCATCAAACATACTTCTTCTTACTCTGGAATTGTATAGCCACTTGCATGTATCTGATAATCTGATTTCATATGGAAACGGATAATAAAAATCCCCCCACGAATTTTTATATAGATTCTTATTCATATAAATCTGGATAAAATTACTGTATACCCACGATAACGTTTTTGAATGACAATTCAAAATAGATAACATATGTGCGTAATGATTATATCCTTGAATAATCGGTTGTGCTATTTCTAAAACTGTACTATCCTTTTCAATCTTATCCAAAATAAACACACCTCCTCTCAAAGTTGTATACTTTTTGCATTATTAACTAGAATAAGTTAATCTTTTGGATAATATTGTATCTTCTAACATTATTTATCATAATTAGGAATTTGTCAACATATTCATTTCATATTTATGTATTTAATTTACTTAAATTTTTGGTTTTGTAACCGAATTTCTACTTTTGTAAGTCCAATTCAAGTTGATTTTTCAGTTTTTACGTTATATGATAATAGAATTAGATATGCCAAAAGGAAGTCAATTCCCTCTTGTAATCGGAGAATCGACCCCTTTTTATCAGTTTATATAAGCTGTTGGCGGCCTGTAAAAATATTATTTTTTGATAAGATATTTATATCTAAACATCTTAGCCTACACCTTTAAACCCTTTAATTCAATCACTGTTACTATGCATATTAGCTTAATATTAAGTAAATTATAATGTCAATTATTAAAGGTTACAAAGCAAATTTCTTATGTTATACTATCAATGATTAGCATATTATTAAGTATGGTAATCAGTATCTAATAATATATCCTAATACCAATAATGGAGGAATGAATTATGAAAGCTTCAATCGATCGTGACGGATGCATCGGATGCGGACTATGTTCCGAGACATGTCCTGAAATATTTAGAATGGATGATGAGGGACTTGCTGAGGTATATACTGATCCTGTACCTGCGGATGCAGTATATTCGGCTCAAAATGCAGTAGATAATTGTCCTGTAGGTGTAATATCACTAGAATAATACATAGTAAAAAGAACAAAGAATGTGCCTTGGCCGAAATGCGTTCACGAAGTGATAAGTTCATTACGCGTGAGTACGCATCCTTAGCGAAGCGTTTTTAAATAATAGGACACACTTTCCTATTATTTAAAATAATTTCCAACAATAAAAATGCTGCATATATTGAATATGCAGCATTTTTATTATAAATTCCATTAATTATGATTTAAGTAACAACTTATTTGGTCTCTATTATATATTGGTTCAGGATACTTTCAAGCATTTCCTGTCTGCCAGATTTGTTTTGAGTAGAACCATTCTTTAATGCAAATGCCTCTAATTCCTTAAATCCAACCTTACCATCAACAATATCCTTACCTATACCTTCAGTATAGCTAGCATAACGTTCTGACTTGAAGTTTTCAAATACCTTGTCTTCAAGAAGCTTTGCAGCTACCTGTAAGCCTCTAGCAAATGCATCCATACCAGCAATATAAGAATAGAATAAATCGTCATCCTCAAAGGATGCACGACGAACCTTAGAGTCAAAGTTCAATCCGCCTTTACCAAGTCCTCCATTAAGAAGAATTTCATACATTGCAAGAGTTGTGTCATATACATTAGTAGGGAACTGATCAGTATCCCATCCAAGCATAGGATCACCAGTATTAGCATCTACACTACCAAGAGCTCCATTGATTCTGCTAAGATTTAATTCATGCTGGAATGTATGCATAGCTAATGTAGCATGATTTGCTTCGATATTCATCTTAAAGTAATCCTGTAAATTGTACTTTCTTAAGAAGGAAAGTACAGTCTGTGTATCAAAATCATACTGATGCTTTGTAGGCTCCTTCGGCTTAGGCTCAATTAAGAATTGTCCTGTAAATCCGATTTCCTTAGCATAATCAACTGCCATCTGAAGTAGTCTTGCATAGTTGTCAAGCTCAAGGCCTGTATCAGTATTGAGCAAGGTCTCATAACCTTCACGACCGCCCCAGAATACATAGTTCTCACCACCTAAGTCCTTGGTGATCTCCATAGCCTTTTTAATCTGCGCTGCTGCATATGCAAATACAGTTGCATTACATGATGTACCAGCACCATGAACGAATTTGTCATCACCAAATGCGTTGGTTGTACCCCATAGGCACTTAATTCCGGTACGTTTCATTTCTTCCTTGATAACAGCCACAACTTCGTCTAATCTTCTATTGGTCTCTGCCAAATCATCAGGAACTCTAGGAGAGATATCAGCATCGTGGAAGCAGAAATAGGGAATCTGAAGCTTCTCCATAAACTCAAATGCAGCACGAACTCTTTCCTTAGCCTTTGTCATTGCATCAGCTGTATCATCCCAATCACGAGCCATAGTTGTACCACCAAAAGGATCAGTACCCATGTAAGTGAAAGTATGCCAATAGGACATAGCAAACTTAAGGTGTTCTTTCATTGTCTTACCCATAATTACTTCTTCTGGATTATAATACTTGAATGAAAGATTGTTCTTGCTTTGTGGGCCTTCATACTGAACCTTGCCAACATTAAAATACGCCATTATAATTCCTCCTTATATTTGTATTATTATTTATAATTGTTATATAAAAATCTCTACGGTTATACTTAGCAATTTCATATGTTCTATTCCTTTTCTAATAAATTATAAAAAATGAATATAATCGTAGTAAAACTACAACTACAAATCAACAAATAAATTACTTGTTTCTATTATAATACCATAATTTAATTTTGGCAATAGGCAATTTGTATATTTAATAAACTAATTCAAAGTTTCTTTATTAATCCATGAATTCTCCCATATTTCTATTACTCCAAAAGCTTTCTAACATTCAAAAGTCCCCATCCCTGCTTCTCCCACCTTTGTCCAAGATCTATAGCACTATTTCTAAGCTTAAGCTTTACCTCCCTATTATTTAGCTCCGGATGTGCAGACAGAAGTAAGGCTATTGCACCTGATACAACCGGAGTAGCCATAGATGTTCCACTTTTAACTGTATACATCATGGGAAAGTCTGATGATTGAAATGTAGTTGAATTAATTTTTTCTTTAGTGATAAAGCGGTTGCTATTACAAGATATAATATTAGAGCCTGGAGCTACAACATCTGGTTTCTTTATACAGTAGGGTGTAGGGCCCCTGCCGGAATAGTCCTTGGCCTTTGAACCAAAGACCTCCACTGAGAAATTATCATCAGAGGAACCTAC
>CAZMYP010000002.1:0-68671 GCA_964570535.1 uncultured Herbinix sp. | reverse complement strand
ATCTTGCTGGGTTAAATCATCCTGCTGAGTTAAATTGCCTGATATATCTACATCTTTATTATTAGAGTCTTCTGCTACATCATCTCCATTGTTAATAGATTCTTCTAAATTAATTTTGTCTTTCTGAAGGGAATCCCCCTGCTTGGGATTGGTTATTAGAGCAATGCTTATAATAGTTACAGCTATAATAGACACAGCTATCATCCAAAATGATGGTTTTCTATAATTTAAAACGTTCTTAATTCTTCCTTTTACATTTCCCTCACCAAAAGCAAGAGGACTACCATTTATAATATGTCCCCCCATAGCAAGTGACAATAGAGAGTAGGCATAAGGTTTTTTAACATCATCCTTCATTTCCTTCAATACATGCTCATCACAGGAAAGCTCCATATCCGTGCTCATAAGTACAAATGCAATCCAGGTTAGGGGATTAAACCAATGTATTGATAATATTATGAAAGCAATTATTTTAGTTACATGGTCTTTACGGCGAATATGAGTCTGTTCATGAAATACAATATAGGCCCGTTCGTGAGTGTCAAGCCCCGCAGGCAAATATATCTTTGGCTTTATTATTCCAAGCACGAAAGGTGTCTTTATATTAGACGCTTCAAATATATTATCCTCAAGTAATCGAGCATCTCTAAGTCGCCTTTTTAGGCGTATGACAGATATCAAACTATAGATAAGTAAAACTACCATCCCAAGAGTCCAGATACATGAACCAATAAACATATATATCTGCATGGGATTTATACTTGCTACAGTACTAGCTCCGGGAAGGGAGTTGTTTACTATCCTGTTCACAGCCTCTATCCCACTATTTATTTGTGGTGTTTTTTGATAGATAATGTCACGGGGAATTGGATTTGTATTAGTACTCTTCGGCATTATACTTAATATACTTTCAAAAGAAAAGGGTATTAACAATCTAAATGCCACCACGCCCCATAGGACATAAGAGATAAATTTTGGCGCCCTCTTCAGCAGTAACCTGATAAGCAAAACAAAAAATATGACATAGCTTGCTTTAAGGCTCATATTTAGAATAGATAAAAATAAATCAATCATTATACTCCTCCTAACCTAATATTCCTCCTAACCTTGAGAATAAAGGTTTTAATTGGACTTATGCTCATCAATTAATTTCTTCAATTCTTCCGCTTGTTGTTTATTTAGTTTTTTTGCTCCAATAAAAGCTGTTAAAAACTTGGGCAATGATCCCCCGAAGATATCATCAACGAAGCAAACACTCTGTTTTGCGTAATACTCATCCTTTTTGATAACAGATGAAACAATAGTGTTTTCATTTTTAAAAACTCCATTATCACATAATTTCTTTAGCACTGTATAGGTTGTGGACTTCTTCCACTTCATCTCTTTCTCACATAGCTTCACAAGCTCTCCTGAAGCAATCGGTTCCTTCTGCCAGATCAACTCTGCAAACCTTTCTTCACTTTCAGTTAATTTATATGTTTTCATTGTCAACCTCCCTAGTCTAGATTTTATAGACCTTATATTTACAGTCTATATCTAATAGACCGGATTTGTCAAGCTAATTTTTGTATTTTTGAAAAAGAAGTGATTTTTACCACTATTTATTGCACCTTACCTATGGCTTTTTACAGCTTACTGTATAGGATATTGAATAAAACTACTCTTTGCTTTACTATTCATTTAGAAAACAACGGCAAAAGGAGAGCTAAATGGATGCAATAATCAAAGTAGACCACCTAAAAAAACATTTCCAAGATATTAAAGCAGTTGATGATATAAGCTTTACGGTTCAGAAGGGACAGCTTTATGGATTTTTGGGTGTAAATGGAGCAGGCAAGACAACAACAATTAATATCCTTTGTACTCTACTTAGTAAAAACAGCGGAGAAGCAAGTATATGCGGGTATCGATTAGGAAAAGAGGACAAGGCAATTAGGAGCAAGATAGGTATAGTATTTCAAGAAAACTCACTGGATGACAAGCTTACAGTTAAAGAAAATTTGATGATTCGCGCCTCTCTTTATGAGAAAAACACAAATATTATACTTGAAAATCTAGATAGAGTCTCCAATATTCTTGGATTAGAGGATATACTTAGGCGGCAGTTTTCCAAGCTATCCGGTGGGCAAAAACGTAGATGTGAAATAGCAAGGTCACTTATGAATACACCCGAGATACTATTCCTAGATGAGCCAACAACCGGACTTGACCCTAATACTAGACAAAATGTTTGGGATAGCATCGAGACCCTAAAAAAGGAGCTAGGTATGACAGTCTTTCTTACAACTCACTACATGGAGGAGGCTGCCAAGGCTCAATCTATAGCCATTATGGATGCAGGTAAGATAGTAGCAGAGGGCTCACCCTATCAGCTAAAGCAGCAGTACGCCAGTGATATTCTGAAGCTGGTACCAAATAATAGGGATAAAGTAATAAGTTATTTGTCTGAGAATAATTATCCCTTCGAGCAAAGAACTAATCATATTCGTGTATATATTCCTAATAGTCTTCAAGGGTTACAGATATTAGATTCAATTAGAGATTCTCTATCATCCTTTGAAGTAATACAAGGGACTATGGATGATGTATTTATAAATATAACCGCTAAGAGTAAGAATAACAATAATACGGGAGGAAGAATAAATGAGCTTTCTAAGATTAGTTAAACGTAATATATTAGTGTATTCCAGAGAAAAAGCCAATGTGTTTTTCTCCTTATTGTCCATGTTAATCATTATCCTCTTGATGAGTCTCTTCCTAGGGAATATGAATGTCGATCAAATCCTTTCTTTATTAAAGGAGCATGGGGGAACCAGAGATCTAGTAAGAGATACACAAAACGCTAAGAATCTAATAATTCAATGGTCTGTGGCCGGAATTATTGTTGTAAATTCCGTTACTATAACATTAGCAATGGTGGGAAATATGGTAGATGATCAAGATTCAAATAAGATGTCCAGCTTCTTTGTAAGTCCACTAAATAGAAGTTTCTTTGTTATGGCATATATTGCTGCTGCCTTTGTAGTCGGTGTCATAATGTGCACATTTACATTTATTATTTCACAGGTAGTAACAGTATTAATGGGTGGGGCTCTCCTTTCGCTGGGTCAGATAATAAAGGTATTACTACTCATTATTGTCAATGTATTTACCTTTGCTAGCTTGGGCTTATTTATGGCCATATTTATCCAAAGAAGAAGTGCCTTCTCAGGCTTAAGTGTAATAGTAGGAACACTGGTAGGATTCCTTGCTACAATATATGTTCCAATTGGTTCCTTACCTGCCAAGGTTCAAACAGTTTTAAAATGTATTCCCTTACTTCATGGAAGCTCACTGATAAGAGACGTATTCTCAGAGTCAGCACTAGAATCTACCTTCTCAAACTGTCCGCAACAATTAATCGACGAATATTCCAGATTTATGGGAATCACAATTAATTGGAATGACCAACCAATTTCTAATATTATCAAGGTGTTATTTCTATTAGCTTGTGGTATAATTTTCATAATAACATCTGCAATAATATTAAAGAAACGTAATGCTTTAGATAGGTAGGAGATTCGATTATGAAGATAACCATTGAGGATGTTAAACCTGGTGATGAGGAAGAGATTATTATTAGAAGTAATGATTTAAGTGCCACCGCTCTTAAGCTAATCTCAGAACTGAAAATGGGTGATAATAAGCTGACTGGCATGAAGGATGGGAACATAACGGTCCTCAATCCTAAGAATGTCTATTATTTTGAGAGTATAGATAATAAGGTGTTTATCTATACCAAGCAAGATGTCTATGAAACCAAGATGAAATTATATGAAATAGGAGAGCAATACGAGAATACTGATTTCTTTAGGGCTTCTAAATCTATAATACTAAATATAACAGCAATTAGGTGTGTAAGACCGGCATATTCAGGTCGCTTTGAAGCCTTGCTTTTTAATGATGAAAAGGTAATTATCTCTAGGCAGTATGTACCTGATTTAAAGAAGAAATTAGGATTGTAGAAATGAGGAGGATAAATCCTCCGTTGTGTGTACTTATATTTCTTTTGTTTTGAGGAGGATAAATCCTCCGTTGTGTGTACTTATATTTCTTTTGTTTTGAGGAGGATTGGGATGGACTGGATTAAACGGATTTTTTTATTATTTTTATATATTCTCGCTTGTACGATAATTGCTTCGGCTTTATTTATTACTTTTGTTACCCCTAATACTTCTCTGACTGCTTCATTTTTATGGCAGGCGATTCTGCTCTCCATCCTATGTTCATTAGCCACTTTTATTTATTATTCTAACCACGAGCTTAGCAAGAGAAAACTCTTGATTAGAAAAACTATACACTTTGTTACTATTGTTTCAATTGTGCTAGGTGGTTCTTTTTATTTTAGGTGGATTAGTATTGATAATACATCTAGCATCTTCATAATGCTAATATCCATTACAGTCGTATATATTATAGTCAATGTAGCCCATTTTATGAACAATAAAATGGTGGCAGATCAGTTAAATGAAAGGCTAGAGCAGATACAAAGAGAGGATGAATAATTGCTTTTAATATTAAAATACAGTGTATTGTTACAGGATCTCCTTTATTTTGTTGATTAAAGTTATATCAGCAGGTAACCAAGTAACACTGTTAAGTGTTTCCTTAGTTAACCACTTTAAATCTTCATGTTCATTTAGATGCAATTCTCCAGATAGAAATGTGCAGATAAAGCAGTGCATTGTCAAATGAAATTCAGGATAATCATATTCAATAGTACCTACTAAGTCCCCAACTAATATGTCAATATTAAGCTCTTCCTTTATTTCACGTATGAGTGCCTCATGTGGGGTCTCACCAGCCTCAATCTTTCCACCAGGAAACTCCCAGAAGCCCCTAAATTCACCATAACCCCTTTGAGTCGTTAATATCCTATCTTCATGTTTGATAATCGCTGCTACGACTTCTATTGTTTTCATTTGTGGCTCCTTACCTTCTTACTTATAAAATAATCATAAATATCATTTCTAACTGCATGCTCAAGTTCCATATTAAAGTTCACAATTGGTAGCTCTTTCCCTTTGTCATTACTAATTGTAGTTTCATTCCATTCTATTGGTTTGATCTTCCCCATATAATAGAAATCAGTTCCTTCACCATCACTCTTTTTAATAAATAGTAATATTTTAAGTCCGTTTTCTTTATGTTTTATAATTTCTTGTGATTCATTACTAGCAATAGATACACGGCTTCTGGTCATCCAACTAAACATTTTATTAGTTAAAAATTTGTCTTCATATTTTGTACTGCTTGTTATTTCTTCTTTCTTCTTATATGTCACAAATATAGGACATGTGTTGTTTTTTATTCTATATCCATACAATGTAGCACTATCATCTCTTTCCCAATTTAGTAACCTACAAACATCCTTTCTAGAATACTTCTGATACAAAACAAAATTATCTCCATCATGGTCATTGAACAGATCTTTGTATCTTTTCAGACCATACTCTATTAAATTGTTCAGTTCCATCTGAAAATCTAATTGGTTTATCCTTTTATAAAAGCTTAATGCTCGTCTATACTGACTCTTCTTAATTTCATTCACATCCAAAAATTCTATATATTGATACTTGTTTTTTTCTGATTGTGTATTAATAAAGTCTTTACCAAGTACTCGAATAGATGATTGGAAATCCTCATTTCTATAACTACACCCAACGTTCTCTAGCTCTTCCTTAAATGTTAATTTATCTATGGTATTTCCATTTACAAGCATCTTTAGCATCAATAATTCATGGGGTCTCTTACCGTTAACCAAGAGTGAAGATACAAATTCTAATGTTGCTTCTTCTTTATCATTAAATATAATTGTATAATCCGAATCTACCATACGAATAAATCTATCATATGTCTTTGAATAATTAATAAATAACATGGGATCTACTTCACCGTACTCATAGAAATCTAGAATACTAGGGGTTTTCCCAAGCTTGTTTTTTAGTATTTCATACTTTTCTTTTAGAAACTTTTTATTTGTTCTAGCATTATCTATCGATTGGAAAATTCTCTTCTTAGATATTTCATCAAAATGGATAGTAGAACTTCCAGGAATAATCTTTGAACCCTCCATAACATATTTACGAATAGTATCTTTATTATAGGTTCTATCTCCAGACAAAGCTATTGGAATCATAAAGTTATTCATGTAATTACCTATAAAATCTAAGACAACTACATATTCTTTGTTTTCAGCTTTACGAAGTCCACGTCCAAGCTGCTGTATAAATACTATAGGACTTTCCGTTGGCCGAAGCATAATAACCTGATTTACTTCTGGAATATCCACACCTTCATTGAATATATCTACTGTAAATATATAATCTAATCTATTTGTCCTTTCATCATTTGTTAAACGTTCGATGCACTCTTCTCTGTATACCTGCGAATCATCACCACATAAGAATACCGTATTATATCCGCGTTCATTAAATTTATCTGATAGTTCTTCTGCTTCCTTCTTTCTGCTGCAAAATATAAGTCCCTTGACCCTATCACCACTAAAACCGTAGTATTTTGCCTTTTCTATAAGATAATCTACCCGTGCTTCACATACCAGATAAGCAAAGTTTCTAAGGCCTATGTCATCATCAAATACTTCACCATCAATTTCTAAATCCCTTATACCAAAATAATGAAATGGACATAGCAAGTTTTCTTCTAAAGCCTGCTGTAATCTAATTTCATATACAATTTTATAATTGAAAAGCCCGTAAATATTAAAACCATCAGGACGGTCAGGACTCGCTGTCATACCAAGCCAAAGCTTAGGCTCAAAGTAATCCATAATTCTTTGATAACTTTCTGCACCTGCTCTATGTACTTCATCTATAACAATTATATCAAATTCGTTATCTTTAAACCGTTCTCTTACCTCAGGTTTTGCCATCATTTGCATAGTAGAGAACAGATAATCCGCATCATATTCTTTTGAGGTTCCTGATATAAGTCCAAACTTTTTAGTTCTACCAAATACATTCCTATAGCTCTTTATTGCCTGCTTTGCAATTTGCTCCCTATGTACTACAAACAAAGCTTTTCTTGGATTTTCTTCTCTCAATGCAAATGCAGAAGCATAGGTTTTACCTGTACCTGTGGCAGAAATTAATAATGCTTTATCTTCTCCTTCACTAATCATATTTTGTAAATTAGTCACAAATTCAACCTGCATATTATTGGGCTTAAGTTTATACTGCTCAATGGATGGAATATCAACCTGCTTCGCAATTGCCTTCTGTTTTTTAATTAATTCATAATTAACTGAATACTGCTCAATAAAATCTGTATATTTCTTTGATGAGTCTGAATGCCATAGTGCATTGAATTCATCAACTATATCATTAGCAAATTCTCCTTGTTCTGTTGAGATAATCTTTGTGTTCCACTCTTTGTTTTTTGTCAAGGCACCTAATGTAATATTTGAGCTTCCCACAATAATTCTATAAATTTCGTCTTCTTTAAAGATATATCCTTTGGTATGGAAACCCTCACCAGCTTCTTCTGTATAATACATCTTTAATTCTATGTTCTTAAGCCCTGCCAGCTTAATTAGGGCCTTTGGTTCACTAAAGCACAAGTAGTCAGTAGTTAAAACCTTCCCTGGTATACCATACTTCTCTAATTCTTCTAGGGTTTGCAATAGCGGGGTTAAACCACTAAGAGTAATAAATGCAACACTAATGCAAAATTGATCACAGCTTAAAAGTTCATCCTCTATTGAGGACAGCACCTTTCTACCTTCTTTATAGTTGTTGGAAATAAACATGGGTTTATAAGCAAGGTTAGATGTAATATCCTGATCAATAAAAGCAGTCTCTAATCCTCTTTCTAATTGCTCTTTACGGTAATCTTCCATAGCTACCCATCCTCCATATAATCAAAACACTCATCAGATTATTTAGTATATAATTTTCTCTAATTATATCTCATCATCCAACTAATTACAAATACCTTCTGCACTTCGAGTATTTTTCTATTTTCCCTTCCTCAAAACACCATGTAGAATAATGCTGAATTATATCCTTTTGTTGACTTTAATGTCGTGTAACTTTATAATAAATTTAAGGTAATTGTTAAATTTTACACAATATATTCAATAAAGAAAGGTGAATGTATATGTCATTATTCCAAAGTAACAATCCAAAAGAGAAGCAACATAAAGGGATCTTAGGTGCATTTTCAGTCGATGTTATTAAGTGGGAGCCTGAAAGTGACAATGAGGCTAGTCTGATTGTTCACAAATTTGAATATGAGGATTTTCCTAATGGCTCATATTTGATTGTGAACCCCTCACAGATGGCGATTTTTACAAATAATATGCCAACAGGAAATTCCATTGATTCTGATGGCAGCGGACAATCTCAAGTATCCGTATTTGTAGGGCCATGTAAGATTAAACTTGAGACAGGTGATAGCAGATTTGCACCCTTTAGGAACATAAGTCATTCCTTAACAGGTGGCGACTCAGCCTTTCATTGTACTGTGTATTTTGTAAATACAACCTATATGAATGAGCTGAATTGGGGAACTCAAGCTCCAATAGTTATAATGGATCCTGAAGAAGAAATTAATGTTCATGTTAGGGCATTTGGCTTATTTGGAGTTCATATTGAGCAGATGGATTCCGGTATTTCAGCAGTTCAAGCCAGAAAATTTCTTCATAAGGTAGTAGGAACAAGATCAGATTATACTCGAAATGAATTAGTGCAATTTATGCGAGCTAAGATATTGGAATATGTCCCTGACCTACTTGCAAAAAGCATGGTTGACCAAGGCATTGGAATACTTAAAATTAGTACTCGTTTAACGGAGTTTTCTAAGAATATACACGAGAAGTTAATTGAGCATTTTGATGACTTTGGATTAACCTTGGATAACTTTTCATTTCATAATATCAATGCTCCAGATGAAGATTTACGAGCTATCAATGAAATGAAGATTCAGAGAAAACGTGATCAGCTTGAGGCTGAAGGTACTGCTAAGAAGATGGATATTGAATCAGCAGCAAGAGCACGTATGCGTGAACGAGAAGGTTATACATATCAGCAGGAACAGTCCTATAATGTTATGGAGGCTGCCGCATCCAACGAAGGAACAGCTTCAACCTTTATGGGCGCAGGTCTAGGACTCGGAATGGGAGTTGGTGTAGGTGGAGCATTTGGAGCAGGAATGGGAAATTTAGCACAAACAACCCTGGGAAATGTAGACATGGCTCAGCCTAAGAAAACAGAAACAATAGCTTGCAATTCCTGTGGATCTTCCTGTCCTCTTGGTGCAAAGTTCTGTTTGAATTGCGGCAACAAAATGGCTGAAGAAGCAAAATGCCCTGACTGTGGAGAGATTATTGTAAAGGGATCAAAGTTTTGCTTATCCTGTGGTAAGCGACTTTCTAATGCTTGTCCTAACTGCAGTATGGAGCTAGCTCCTGGAGCTAAGTTCTGTGTTGAATGTGGAACTAAAATATAAAAAAGGAGACAAAGCAAAATGCAGAGAAATAATAATATCAAAAAATTATCAATAATCGAGCTTCTTTTATTCATTAGTTGGTGCGTAGTTGTCTTAGTATTTGCAGACTATGATAGAGCTGGCTTTTATTACTGGGGCGGTTTTTGTTTTGGCTTAATATCCTTTGTAGTCGCAGGAGCCTCTCTATTACTTATTAAGGCTACTAATAATAGTAGCACAGCAGAGATAAATTACATTCCAGTATACTATACATCTATCTATCTGTTTGTCTCAATAGTTATTAATACATATTTTATCTTTCGAGCAACAGGAAAATATAACATTATATTGGTAGTGCTTAATTTGCTAGTATTAATCACCTTTATAGCTTTAAGATTATACTCTGGTGACTATATAAAACGTGTAGACAAACAGACAAGACATTCAGCAGAAAAGATAAGACCTATGTCTTCAACTTCCGCCCAGTTGGCTGCCTTGCTTAGTCTTACTACAGACTCTGACATAAAGAAGCCGTTGCATAAATTAAAAGAAATGGTTGATTATAGCTCTAATGTATCTCAATCATTTCTGGAAAATTCACAAAATCAATTTTTGTTGCAGCTTAACCAGATACAAAGTCTGATTGTGGAGCACAAATCCAACGATGAGATTATTAGTAAAATTCACGAAGCTACAGTTACCTGGAAGACCAGGAACAGTATGGCTTCAACCATAAAGTAGAATGAGGTAAGTACTATGGAATTAGGAGGTTTGCAATGCCACGGTTGTGGTAGTAGCAATGTGGTATTTGATCCCAAGGGAAGAATATTAAAATGTAGTCAATGTGGTAAGGAGGAGTACTATTCTAGAGCCACCCTCAACGCTAATGGAAAAGTTATGTTTAGCAAAGAAAATGCAATTAACTTTTTTTCTGAGGGGAAATTCGAGAACGCTCAGCATTACGCTATGAATGTGTTGAATATATCTAAGGATAATGCTCCAGCCCTATATATTATGGCATATTATGATGAATTTGTTAGTAGAAAAGATGGCTCACTTAAGTCCTTTTTTAATGAAACTAAGGACTTAGTACTTGAGTATGATGAGGTACAGGAATTGAAGAAGCTTTTCTTAGCTTCAGCTTATAATTTAGTTGACTATGAAAGTGAGGTTCTGACTTTAATTGCAGTTAATATGCAGTCTGAAGAGGATTCAGCGGATTTATGTGGTTTTGTTGATGCTCTAAGTCCATATTTAATCAAAAAAAGAACTTCAGTTAATTTTCTAACAAATAATCTTGTAGGAATTTATGAAGAACTAGCAGGATATTGTGATATTCCAAAGACATGCTTTGCTTTATTAAAGGCAATTGATGAAAACCCAGATTCACCTTATAGAAATGATAGCTTTTACTTGCGCTCTAATGCGAAATATTTCTATGACAATTTTGTATTGCCTGTAGGAAAAATATTAAATGCAATGAAGACAGGAGAATTAAGAGATAAATTTTCTAATTCGTATAATAAAAAAAGAGTAAAGTATGAAGAAGATGCTACTTTATCATGAGAGGAGATACTAAATGGCAGAATTAAGTCAGTTAGATATTAAAAGGCTGGAAAACAAAGTAGACGGCCTTAGACAAATAACAGATGAAGTAAACAACCGCATAAACAATATCGATACATCTATTGATCAGGTCACTAATGATTTAAAGGATTTATCTGACCGTTTTCAAAAAATGATGGTTGAACAGAAGATGACTGCGGCTCTTCAGCAAGCATCAACAGAGCTTGTTCGAGTAAGGCAAGAGCTGGAGCAGAACTATGGCAACTACAAGGTTATAAGAGAGACCATGCTAGGTGTTCTTCAGGCTACAGATTTGGCTCTTGTAAAGAAGACAACAATATCAAGGGTTTCAGAGGAACTTATGTTATCTACCCCCAATTATTGGTTGGCTCCCTGCTTAGTAGCAATATCTGCTTGGATAGGTAATGATCGAGATCTTGCAGAAAGGGCTATCTTTGAAGCAGTTAAGAGAGACGAAGAAAGAACAGCTCTAACAATGGCATTGATATGCCGAAGAAACAACAAAATACAGACCTGCTACGAGTGGCTATCTATCTATTTTGCCAAACAGGATGCCGCAAATTTTTCTGAGGGTAGTTTTACTTATATAGATGCATATGTAAATGGGGTGTTCGGTCCTGATGAGAAGCATATGTGTAATGATTACATAACAAAGTGGATTAATGAAATTAGAGGAAGCAGTAGTCTTTTTGAAAAAGAGCAGGAATCGGTCTGGAATGAGTACTGTAATAAATTTCAGAAGGGAATTGAGGAACAATATCCTGATCTAAAAGACAGCGTTCAAGAGTATGGCAGAATCAATGATTATGTAAGTAGAATTAATTCTGTTGATGCCATATCAGAAAACTTCACAGGAATTGTTAATGCTTATGTTGACCAGGATCGACTTAAGGCTATGATTGATAAGAATTTAATATCCCTCATAAGTAGATATGATGAAGCAGAAGAACCTCTTAGAAAAGAAGAAAAATATCTAAACGCTGTTAAAAAGTATGAAGGAGATACAGCGGCTGCCAAAGAAGCAATCATAGAAGCAGAGCGATTAAGACAGGTAAAGGCTCTTAATCTTGTAGAGCAAATGACAAAGGTTATAAGATCAGAAGGAGATGTTTCTCCATCAGAGAAAAAAACTGCAGTATCATTCCTTAGTGGATATATTAAAAAGGGCTTTAATAGTTATATTACAGAAAAGAAGAACGATTTCCCTGAGAGCATTACCATGAATATCAATGGATGGATTGGGACAACAACAGATGGAAGCAACTATAACCAACTGTATGCTGATTATGATGAGCATTTAGCTAAATGTTGTAGTCAAGAGGTAATGACCGCAACTACCAATGCACCTAGAAATTGGATGGTCGGTTCAATTTTACTTGGTGTCTTTGCTTTAATTATGTTTATAATTGCCTTGCCACTTGGTGTGTTATTATTATTAGGTGCAGGAGCATGTGCTTTTATGATAATAAAATCCAAGAAAGATATCAATTCTAATATTGCTGCTATCAATAAGAAGTATGCAGATATGAGCATACAGGGCAAGAGTAAGATTGTTGCTTGTATTGATCAATGGAACAATACAAAGAATATTGTCAATCAATTTACCAATGAACCGCTTAAAGAAATTATAGCATAGGAGATGTTAATATGAATACTAATGTTAATGATGACTTTGATGAATTAGAAGCAATGTTTGGACAGGAAGATTCAGATATAGCCAAAATGGAGAAGGTTGTACTAACTCAGAATCTTGAAGGCTTTGCAAGCTGTTTTCCAGAATGGGATTTACATCCCCCTATAAGAAAATAAAAAATATTATTTTCACCCTTTTACCATTTATATTATATTAACTCATAAAAGAGAGATGCGATACCGTTTTGTAGGTATTTCATCTCTCTTTTATGATATATATTATATATTGTTTATTTCTATCTCCCTAAAGGATAGCCCCTGGTACTTCTTAGGCGTTATTCCAACACGCTTCTTAAAGACCTCGATAAAATAGCTCTGTGTGGGAAATGCCAGAATAGATGCAATCTGAGCAAGAGAATAATCCGAATACTTTAGCATATTCTGTGCAGTCTCTATCTTCCTTTGCTGTATATACATACTGATTGAAATGCCTGTCTCCTTCTTAAAGAGCTTTGACAGATAAGAAGGATGTAATCCTATATACTCAGCCAGGATTGCCACTGTAATTCTTATATTAAGATTCTTGTATATGTAATCAATGCATTTTACAACTGGCCTTGACATGATTTTATCCATTCTCAAAGACTTCATTCTTTTTGTATAATCTATGGTCATAATGCTATGAAGCCGTGAAATCTCTTCTATCAAGGTACACCGATCTGCCTGCTGAATATAAAAATCACTAAGTCTATAGGCCGCTTCATGCTCCATTCCTCCTTCAATACAATATCTTGCAACCATAGCAACCGTTATAATGAAATGATATCGAATATTACGTATTGGGCTATCCGACAATTGACCTAATCCGATTTTTTCTGAAAAAGCATTTTCACAGAGCTTTCTCACCTTATCTAAATCCCCTGATTTTACAGCTAGATAAAAATCAAATTCCGGGCCATAAGGTGCATGTGAAATGTTGTCTTCACGCATTATAAATTCTTTATAACTCCATTTTTTATTAATATCCATCATGTTACCTCCCCGCCCTTTTATTATGTCATTATTTTGATAAAAATACAATTAAATTGATATACTTAATTAAAAGTAAATAATATGATAGAGTTAAAACATAGGAGTTAATAATATGAAAAAATTTGATGGTTATATGAAGGGCATAAATCTAGGTGGGTGGTTATCTCAGTGTAATCATAGTAAAGAAACCTATAACACTTTTATTACTGAAAGCGACATTGAACGGGTTGCCACATGGGGACTTGACCATGTAAGATTACCCATTGACTATGAGCTTGTTGAAACAGAGGATGGTCAGTATGTTGAAGAAGGCTTCCACTACATTGATAATTGCCTTGAATGGTGTAGAAGAAATAACCTTAATATGATTCTTGATCTGCACAAAACTGCAGGCTATACCTTTGATGAGTTTGAGACCTCCGTGGGATTCTTTGAAGACGAAAAGCTACAAGACAGGTTTGTGGCTCTTTGGGAAGCATTAGCCAAGCGTTATGGAAAATATGAAAGTCGCCTAACCTTTGAGCTCTTAAACGAAATTGTAGATCCTGCTTTTGCCCTTATATGGAATGGCATTGCTAAGCGAGCCATAAAAGCCATTAGGCAAATTGCTCCTACTATCAAAATAATTATCGGTGGTGCAAGAAATAACAGTGTTGATTTTGTTAAAATGCTTGATCTTCCCTATGATCAAAACATTGTCTATACCTTTCACTATTATGAACCTTTAATATTTACCCATCAATCTGCTTATTGGGTCAAGAAAATGGATAAGGACTTTCGAACAACCTATCCAAATAAATTCGCAAAATATATTTCGGAAACAGAAGAGTTTCTTCCTATTGAAAACCTTGAATTATATAATAATATAACAGTGGATAATATTGATAAGGCATTTTTTGTGAATGCCTTTCAAGAAGCAATTCAAATTGCTGAGAGCCGGGATATTGCTCTTTACTGCGGCGAATACGGTGTTATTGACCAGGCTGATCTTACCTCCACCCTTGGTTGGTTTTCAGATATTAACAGCGTCTTTGAAGAGTATGGAATTGGAAGAGCTGCATGGACCTATAAAGGTAAGGACTTTGGTATAACAGATGAGCATTATGCTCCAATTTTTCATAAGCTAATTACATTATTATAACAAGTTAGAAACAAACATTTTTCATCAGAAGGGAGATTGAAATGAAAAGGGAATTAAAAAAGGGGTTGGGTCTTCTATGTGTTATGGCTATGGTACTTGGTGTTCTTGGAGGTTGTAAGAAAAAAGAAGATGTAACACCAATAGATACCTCTGAACAAAATGAAACCACAGACACAACAGCAGAACCAACAGCAGAGCCAACTACTGAACCAACAATGGCACCAGATACTGAAGATCCAGAAGCAAATGACAATACAGTTCCAGCGCTTGATGGATATAAGCTACTATGGAATGATGAATTTAACGAAGATAACCTTAATACAGACATCTGGAACTATGAGCCTCATGAACCAGGCTGGACTAATGAAGAATTGCAGGAGTATACAACTTCAACAGATAATGTTTTTATTAATGATGGGTTCCTAACTATTAAAGCAATTAAAACCACAGATAGTGCTGGTAATGACTATTACACTTCTGGTAAGGTTACAACTCAAAATAAGAGGGATTTCACCTATGGTAAAGTTGCAGTAAGTGCTAAAGTACCTGAAGGTCAGGGTCTCTGGCCTGCCATCTGGATGATGCCAACTGTTCAAGAGTTTTACGGCGAGTGGCCAAAATGTGGTGAAATTGATATTATGGAGGTTCTGGGAAATCAGGTTGATACCGCCTATGGCTCCCTCCATTATGGTGAGCCTCACGGACAACAGCAGGGTACCTATGTACTAACAGACAGTACCTTTGCCGATGATTTTCATGAATTTTCTGTCGAATGGGAACCAGGTGAATTTCGTTTCTATATTGATGGAAATCTTTATAAAACAGTTAATGATTGGTTTACAGCCGTAGAGGGTGAAGAAGAAAAGCCCTATCCTGCACCCTTTAATCAATCCTTTTTTGTACAGCTTAACCTGGCTGTAGGTGGAACCTGGCCCGGAAATCCAGATGAAACTACGGACTTTGACAATGCAATATTTGAAGTGGATTATGTCAGAGTATATCAAAAGGAAGAATATGATTTAAATGTCCAAAAGCCCGTGGTAGTATTAGTAGAGCCTGAAGCAGGCGCAAATTATATTAATAACGGAGACTTTTCAGTTGCTGAGGATCTAACCGATGACACAGATTGGAAATTTCTCTTAGCACAAAACGGAGAAGGCGCAGCTGAGATTAAAGATGGAAAAATGATTATAACATCACAAAATGCCGGAGTTGTTGACTATTCAGTTCAACTAGTACAGCCAAATCTCCCCATGAGAAAGGGAAGCAAGTACCAAGTTACCTTTGATGCCTATGCATCAGAAGAAAGAGACATTATTGTATGTGTATCTGCACCGGATAATGGATGGATTCGTTACTTAGAAGATACCATTCTGACACTTTCAACGGATATGCAGACCTATACATATACCTTTGAAATGACCACAAAGGATGACCCAAATGGCAGACTAGAATACAATCTTGGAAATAGAGGTTCCATAGCTGATGTTATTATCACAAATGTAAAAGTGGAAAAAATTCAGTAGATAGAACCGAAATTACTTATGAAATTTATTGTTAAGAAAAACCAGCATCAGCAATATTGTTGATGCTGGTTTTATATTTAATTTAATCTTATTGATTCAGCTACATGATCAATGATATCTTGTAGATCTTCCTTTTTATCTGTTTCAAAAACAATATTTACTTGTATTATTTTATCATTTTTTTTCATAAAATATAACATTTCTGTAATACTACGTGTCCCTTCATTTACCTTCTGATTATATTTCATAAAAAGTCTTCCCTTTTGGTTACCATCAATAATTTCAATACCATCATCAAGTATTAACATACTAGAAAGCTTATCACTTTTCAATGAAACAGTTGCATAGCCAGTATTGGCCGATCCAGTCAAAAGCACTTGCCTCATAAGATCAATGTACTCTTTAATGGTAATATCTACGGGATCTGAAGCTTCAATAGTGATTTCTAGGGATTTGGATTTATTATAATACATTCTATCCCCATTAGATGTATTATATGATTCAGTAAAATTGTCCGGAACATCTAATGTTATTCCATGATGAGAAACATTTTTATAGGTTATGGGAACATCAAACAAATCCGCTCTTTTAAGGATAAGAAAAATTATTATGCCTACAATTATTATCGGTAAAAAAGATATAATCTTTTTCATAAGGCCCCCCTAATATGTTATGTTTACATTGTACACCATATTATGGTTTGTTTCAACTATTTTAGGATTGTATTGGGGGTAGTAAGTCCTATTAATATCCGCTATTTACCTTCTTAACTAAGGATATAAATTCGTTTTTATATTCATCATTTGAAAAATCCTTATTCTCTAAATTATCTAAAATCATCTGATATGTTGCAGCTCCCTTATATTGACTATCTCGAAGCAACATTCCAAATGCTGCAACTGAGCTTGCAAACAGCAGATTCTCTGGCATCTTGGAAGTATAGTTACTCTCATCCACTACCTCTACTAAGAGCTTACTTGTAGCCTGTTCGGGTTCCTTATATCTAACATTTATGGTAAGCCATTCTTCACTGTCTGGTAATATATTCTCTGGCTGGTACTTTAAGTTACTTTCTGGCACCTCCTGCTCTGAATCAATTTCAATGATTTCATACAAAGCAGTTACTCTGTGCCCAGCCCCTATTTCCCCGGCATCCTTAGTATCATCTTCAAAATCTTCCGTGCTTAACATACGGTTCTCATATCCAATTAGTCGATATCCTTTAATATAAGCTGGGTTAAATTCTACCTGAAGCTTTACATCCTTAGCTACTGTAAATAAGGTTCCTCCCATTTCCTCTACCAGAACCTTTTTTGCTTCCAAAATCGAATCAATGTATGAATAGTTACCATTTCCATTATCAGCTAAGGCCTCCATCTTATTATCCTTAATGTTGCCTGCACCAAATCCAAGAACTGATAAATACACGCCACTTTCTCTTTTCTTCTCAACTAATCTCTTAAGCTCCCCTTCACTTGAAATACCAACATTCAGATCCCCATCTGTGGCAAGTATTACTCGGTTGTTTCCACCCTTTATAAAATAATCCTCAGCAAGCTCGTATGCCTTCTCTATCCCTGCTGCTCCTGCAGTAGAGCCCCCTGCATACAAATTCTCAATAGCTCTGATAATATCCTGGGTTTCATTGCCCCTTGCACCCTTTAAAACCACACTATCACTTCCTGCGTAGGTAACAATGGAGATTCTATCATTTTGACTTAGGTTTTCTGTCAACATGATAAATGCCTTCTGCATCAATTGTAGCTTATCAGGGGAATCCATCGATCCCGATACATCAAGTAAAAATACTAGGTTTGACCTTGTACTGCTAAGATCGATATCCTTAGCCTGTAGTCCAACAAGCATAAGCTTTGCATTTTTGTTCCAAGGACAATCAGATAACTCTGTATTTACTGAAAAAGGTATATCTCCTACGGGCTTCTCGTAATCATACTTGAAATAATTAATCATCTCTTCGATTCTTACAGCATCTGGAGTAACTCCCCAACCATCCTTAATCATTCTTCTGATATTACTGTAAGAGGCAGTATCTACATCAATAGAGAATGTTGACACAGGATAGTTTTTAACTGATTTGAAGTTATTATCAGTAATTGCATTATATTCCTCAGTATTAAAATTCAAGCCTTCATACTGAGTATCGACAGACTCCATATCCTGGAAGTCACCAACAATATTCTGTGGAACATCACTATTAACCGCACTATCCTTTTTTCTTTCATTACTAGGTTTCTCATAATTAGCTATGTTATAATCAGAAACCTTTGAATCATTCTCCTTCTTTCCACATCCAGTAAGGCTCACTGTAAGCATTACTGCCACCATACATACACCTATAAATCTATTAACCATTTTCCTCATAAATAACCCTCCTCTTTTTTTGTTGTTAATAATTGGACGAAGGAATTTGGAAAAAGGTTGCATTTCTGTAAAGTGTATTAGTTTTTGGTTATTCGCTTTTTGAAAATAGTATTCTCAAGGTAATAGCTGCCCCTCCGAATATAAATACTAGCATTAATAAATATTCATACAGATCTCGACTTTGGAATACAAAGCGAGTTCCTGCAATAATTGATGCCAAAATTATTACTAGACCTAAGATAGTTACTAGCTTAGCACCAAGAGAATCTGGGCTTGCAAACATCCAGACTATACCTACTATAAAAGGAATCACAATAAGGCCTCCTGTACTAAACTGACCAATTCTAAAGCTATAAAATCCCGTTGTTACTGTAACACTAGACATAAACCAATATAGACCCGCCGCCAGCATAACTACTCCAGCTAAAAATCCAAGAAGACTATTTTTTCCTCTTTTCATAATATCACCCCTGTTTTCATTTTTTCAATATAGTTGTGTCGTATTTGTTTTATATGTATTCCCTTTTTATGTATTATACCTATAAAATCGTATCATATAAAGTAAAATACGTCAATTTTATAGATTTATTTTAATGATAATTTAATTTTAAATTTTTACTTGACATCTTATTACCAAGATGATATTATCACATTAATAATATGTCAATATTACAGTGTTTTACGTTATTATTGTTGCATGACACAATTCTTAAAAAGGAGGATTACAATATGAGGAAAGTACTTATAGTAGTTGATATGCAAAATGATTTTATTAATGGATCATTAGGTACTGAGGAGGCCCTAGCTATTTTGCCTAAGGTTAAAAGTAAGGTCAAAGAATATCGCCTTGATGGTAACGAGGTTCTCTTTACAAGAGATACTCATGAGGAGACTTATCTACAGACTCAGGAAGGTAAAAACCTACCTGTTGAGCATTGTATAAGGGGTACTAGGGGCTGGGAGATTTCCTCTGAGCTGGACACCAAGAATTCTGTTATTTTAGATAAGCCCACCTTTGGTTCTGTAAACTTGATGTCCGTTATTACTAATAATTTTAAGGATGCTGAATTTGAACTTGTTGGTCTATGTACCGATATTTGTGTTATTTCAAATGCCCTTATGTTAAAAGCCTTCTTGCCGGAAGCCAAGGTAAGTGTTGATGCATCCTGCTGCGCTGGTGTAACTCCCAAAAGCCACACCAATGCTCTTAATGCCATGAAGGTATGCCAAATTAATATAACAAATGAATAGGAGATTACATTATGATTGTTATTAACGGGGAGAAACTCGAAATATCTAATTTTCCAGATGGAGCTTTACTTATAAAGTTTGCTTTATCTGCAAAACAGGCCAATATTCAATGGTTCTATGAAAATGATGGTGAACTATTTACCTTGATTTGTGCAGCTAAGCACTTAAGAAGAACCAATCCTAATATATCACTTTCATTATTCCTACCCTATATTCCTCACAGCCGAATGGATCGAGTATATGATGACTGTGATGTATTTACCCTTAAGTATTTTGCTGACGAGATTAATAGCCTGGGCTTTAGCAAGGTTACAGTTTTAGATCCCCATTCTAATGTAAGTCCTGCATTAATTGATAATATTCAGGTGCTTAGCCCTATGCCCTTAATTAAAAAAGCTATTGACTACACAAAGAGTGAAGCCCCACTACTATATTATCCTGATTCGAATGCAGCTAATAAGTATAGCAAGCTTATACCTAGTCCCTATTGCTATGGTAATAAAAAGCGAAATTGGTCAGATGGAAAAATCATAGGTCTTGATATTATTGCTACTTCCGTTACCATTGAAGGTCGTAACATCCTGATGATAGATGATATTATTTCCTACGGGGGCTCTATGTACCATTCAGCATTAGCACTTAAGGAATTAGGTGCCAAGAACATTTATGCATTTGCCAGCCATGTTGAGAACAGTATTCTACAAGGGAAATTAGTTCAAAGCAATTTGATAAATAGAATTTTTACAACCAATAGCCTGTATACCGGTAGCCATGAGTTAATTACTGTGATAGATCTATAGCAGGCCCTTTAAAAATTATATGTAGGGAGAGATAGTATGAATACATTACCATTATTGTTATGTGATTTTTATAAGACAGTTCATAGTGAACAATATCCAATGGGTGTTACAAAGATAGTTTCTTATTTTACTCCAAGAATGTCTAGACTTGAGGGGGAGGATAAGCTTATTATGTTTGGCCTTCAGTCTTTTATTAAGCAATATTTAATTGATTGTTTTAATAATGACTTCTTTAACAAAAGTAAAGAGGTGGTTATGGCCGAATATAACCGAGTTTTATCCTATACCCTGGGAGCTGGCACCTATAAGGATGATAAGATTAGCAAGCTTCATGATTTGGGCTATCTGCCCTTAAAAATAAATGCAATTGCAGAAGGAACTAGAGTACCAATTAAGGTACCTATGCTTGAGATAAGCAATACCTTGCCTGATTATGCCTGGTTAGTTAATACCATAGAGACTCTCCTAAGTTGCTCCCTATGGCATCCTATGCTTTCAGCAAATGTTGGCTACAAATACAGAAAAGTTGTCAACAAATACTACCAGCTTTCTGTTGATGATAATATACCAAGAGCAAGAGCCCTGGGGGATTTTAGTATGCGAGGCCAGGAAAGCTTGGAAAGTGCTACCAGAAGTAGTGCCGCTTTTTGCTTATCCTTTCTAAATACTGCTACTGTTCCTGCCATTCTTTTTTTAGAAAAGTACTATAATTGTGATTGTACCAAGGATCCTGTTGGTTATGGTGCAATAAGTACAGAACACTCTGTAATGTGTAGTAATGCTGCTGTTGATGGTGATGAGATAACTATGCTTCGCCGTCTCCTAACTAGTATCTATCCCAACCATTCCTTCTCCATGGTAAGCGATAGCTATGACTACTGGAATCTGGTTGACAATATTCTACCTCAGTGTAAGGAAGAGATCCTTAATCATAAGGGAACCTTACTCATCCGCGGGGATAGTGGGGATCCAGTTAAGATTGTTACTGAGACCGTCTTCCGCCTATGGGATATCTTCGGAGGAACCATTAATTCAAAGGGCTATAAAGTCTTGGACCCTCATATTAAGGCTCTTTACGGGGACAGTATTACACCCCAGAGAACCGAGGATACCTACAAGATCTTAGTCCAGAATGGCTTTGCCTGCAACAATGTCTCTCTTGGGGTCGGAAGCTTTTCCATGCAATGTCTAGAGCAAAATGGGTCACTTAGTCCTTTTACTCGAGACACCTTTGGTATTGCTGTAAAAGCAACCTATGCTGAAATTGGTGATAAGCCCTATATGATTTTTAAGAATCCTAAGACTGATACAGGCAATTTCAAAAAATCTCAAAGAGGCTTATGTCGAGTATTTTATAATGATGATGGCGAAATAATATATGAGGATGGCTTTGACAAGAACACCTTTCCTTATGAAAAAGAAAATCTTCTTGAATGCGTATTTAAGGATGGCAAAATGATAAGAGAATTTACACTTAATGAAATAAGAAACAGACTTCATGGAGAAAACGGGGGATTCTAATCTAGGTCAGAATATGCTAATAAAGGTTAGTAGAAGAAAGGGGCATAATTATATGTATACATTTGATGCTTTAAAGGTAAAGAATGATATTGTAGCTTGGATTAAGGATTGGTTTGAGGAAAATGGCAAGACCTGCAATGCTTTAGTCGGGATATCTGGTGGAAAAGACAGCTCCATAGTTGCAGCTCTTTGCGCAGAAGCGCTAGGTAAGGATAGAGTAATTGGTGTATTAATGCCAAATGGAGAACAACATGATATTGATATGGCAATGCTTCTAGTCAATCACCTAGGGATTGAGCATATAACCATAAATATCAAAGGGGCTTTTGATTCTCTCTATGAAAGTGTTGAGCAAACAGTAGGCTTTGTCTCAGATCAAACTAGAATAAATCTGCCTCCCAGAATTAGAATGACTACTCTTTATGCTGTGTCACAATCCAAGAACGGTCGAGTGGCTAATACCAGTAATTTATCTGAGGACTATATAGGTTATTTTACCCGGGGTGGTGATAATATAGGCGATTTTGCACCCCTTGCAAAATTCACTGTGGCAGAGGTAAAGGAAATCGGAAGAGTTCTTGGCTTGCCTGATCTATTAGTTAATAAGGTGCCTATAGATGGGCTCTGTGAAAAAACAGATGAAGATAATATTGGGTTTACTTATGCTGTTCTTGATCAGTATATTAGGACTGGCTACTGTCAAGATTCTGAAATTAAAGCTAAAATTGATAAAATGCACCAGAATAACTTGTTTAAACTTAAGGAGATGCCAGTCTTTGAGTATAAGGTCAATTAAGACTTATATCAGGAGGAAGTATAATGAAGCAAGAAAAAAAATACACCAATGAAAATGATTATATAAATTCCTATCACATAAGTGATTATGACAGGCCTTCATTAGCTACAGATATTGTAGCCTTTACAATCAAAAGTGAAACTACTAATAATTACAGAAAGCTTTCTCAGAGGGAGCTGGCAGTGCTTTTAATCAAGCGCGGAGAGCATCCATTTAAAGACCAATGGGCTTTACCTGGTGGTTTTGTTCGAAGTGGAGAAACCTTAGAAGAAACTGCTTGCCGCGAACTTAAGGAAGAGGCCGGTGTTACTGATGTTACCTTGTCCCAGCTTCATACCTTTAGTGATATAGACAGGGATCCCAGGGGTTGGATTGTTTCTTGTGCCTACATGGCCTTAGCCGAAGAGGAACTATTTAGTCTAAAAGCTGGTACCGATGCCCTGGACGCTGAATGGTTTTATATAAGGTTTGAATTAGTTAATTCAGAAACCGAGAGCACTAGCACTGGCCGAATTATTAAAAATCAGTTTCATATGGTATTAAGTAGCCAAGAGAAAAAATTAAGTGCTTCTGTTGAAATACGGGTACACTATACCACCAAAAAACTAAAAACAGAATATATAATACTAGAATCAGATGGTATTGCATTTGACCATGGGAAAATTATAGCCTATGCTATCCATACACTTAGGGAGAATATAAATAATTCCATGCTATCCTTTGAGCTCCTCCCGGAATATTTTACCCTTACAGACTTACAAACAGTCTACGAAAAAATCCTTGACAAGGAATTAGTTGCCGCTAATTTTAGAAGAAAAATATCCGACTATGTAATTGAAACAGATCAAAAGGTAAAAGGCGTTGGCCACCGGCCATCAAAGCTATATAAATGTAATTATGATGCCTTTTAAATACTTAACTATTAGGAGACAATTATCCATGAAGAAAAAACTTATTCTTTTACTATTAATCCTGGTTTTTATTTTTACTGGATGCTCACAGCTTTTACAGCCAGACCAATCTATAGATATTACTGATCCTGAAATCACCTCTCCTAATGAGGCTGAGACTTCACCTGAAGATAGTATATCTCTGATTGATGAGGATGGTGAGTACACTTCTACTGAGGATGTAGCTTTATACCTTAATACCTTTCAGAAGCTTCCTTCTAATTATATAACAAAGAATGAAGCCCGTGATTTAGGCTGGGTAAGTAGCGAGGGAAACCTCTGGGAGGTAACTGATAACAAAAGTATTGGCGGGGATAAATTCGGCAATAGAGAGGGCTTGTTACCTAAGGAAACCGGTAGAATTTATTATGAATGTGATGTTAATTATAATGGTGGTTTTAGAGGCGGGGAAAGAATTGTTTTTTCCAATGACGGCTTAATATTTTATACTGATGATCATTACAATTCTTTTGATCAACTATATTAGGAGGATAACTTATGAAGACAATTCTACTAAACGGCAAGAAAATGACCAATAAAAGGATAGCACATTTATATCTTAAGAGAAAGCTATCTCTTCCTAATCATTATGGTGAGAACCTTGATGCTCTATGGGATTTACTTAGCACTTGGAGTGATGAATTAAATATATTAATGTATAACACTCAGTATATGGAAGCTTCCTTGGGTGATTATGGTAATTCATTAATTAATGTCTTTCGAGAAGCCACCTGTGAAAATGATAGAATTATATTTAGAGCCATTCATATTAAGCGATAGGATTAAAACCTTGTTATATGATTCACAAAAGCCCGAAGGGGAGACTTTCAAATCCGTCATATGATAATGATATTATTTAAGAGGCTAAAAGTGACAGGATGTCCTTTCCAACTACCTTTAATAAATGATGTTTTTAAAGTAGAATATGCTTACATTTCAGTACATTATGTGATAAACTGTACATATTATCTCAATACTCTACTGGAGGGTACATGAAGAAGACATCAAGACAGTTAACTATCAAATATGCATTTTTACAAAGCACTTATTGGATTAGTCAGTGTATTATCTATAGCTTTGCTGCTGTATTTCTACAGTATAAAAATTTCAACAATACACATATTGGTATAGTTTTATCACTGTCTGCAATTTTATCGATTATAATTCAACCCCTAGTCTCTGCATTTGCTGATAAATCAAAGAAAAAGACGGTCCGGTACATAATACTAGCCCTAATGGCTATTGTATTTGCCTTTACAATTTTTATTAATATATGGAACAATTCCTTTATACTTATGGGAGGGATCTTCGTTGTAATCATTGCAATCCAGTTTACCTTGATTCCTCTCTTAAATTCTTTTGCACTAGAGTATCAAAATAATGGTTATCCCTTTAATTTTGGTTTGGCAAGGGGAACTGCCTCAATGGCATTTGCAGTTACCTCCTTACTGATAGGTCTTGCTGTTAATAGGTTTAATCCCGGCATTATATTGCCTCTTTTCCTTATAAGCTATATATTTTTACTACTAGCTACTTACCTATATAGAGTTAAGAAGCATCATAAGGAATCCCCGTTAGCTGTAGAAAACATCTCTTCTCTAAATAATACTCTCTCTACAGATGAGCCCAACAAGGATATAGGCCTTTCTTTAGATGCCATAGAAGCTACCCCCGCCAGTATCCTAGGCTTTTTTACAAAATACAAAAGATTTACCCTTCTATTAATAGGTATTTCTATGATTTTCTATTCCCATAGTATTCTTAATACCTATTTAATAAATATTATTGAAAACGTTGGTGGTAACAGTGCTGATATGGGACTTTCCTTAACTATAGCTGCTGCCCTGGAACTTCCTATGATGGCTTCTTTCGCCTTTTTAACCAAAAAAGTAAAATCTAGCACCCTTATAAAAATATCTGCCTTTTTCTTTCTCATTAAGTCGGCTATTGCCTGGTTGGCTCCTAATGTTATGACCGTACATTTTTCACAGGCCTTTCAGATGCTTGCCTTTGCCATGTTTACCCCTGCCTCAGTCTATTATGTTGATTCTATTATTAACAGAGAGGATAAGAACAAGGGTCAAGCCATGCTTGGTATGGCGACCTTGGGAATCTCCGGAACTATTGCTTATATAACCGGGGGTAAGCTATTAGACACAAGTGGTGTATCTAGCATGCTTCTAATCGGAACTATCGTATCTTTTTTTGGCTTTATTGTTGTATGCCTATCTACAGAAAGTCCACAAAAAGTGGATTAGTCTGTCATAAACATCCCCTAGCTTAATATAATATAACAATACTTTTATTGTGGAGCGACATGAAGAAAATTATTTATAAGCTTGTGGTTGTCAGTATTATTGTTCTTCTGTTACCATTTATCCTTACACTGATATTTACAAATAAAGAAAATAATAATTCCCTTGAGACAATGGACTTTAATATATATTACGAGAAAAATGGAGTTAGGCAGGTGCTGGATTTTGATCAATATCTTATTGGTGTTGTAGCTGCCAATATGCCTGCAGGCTACCATATTGAAGCACTGAAGGCCCAGGCTGTTATATCAAGAACCTATGCCCTTTATAATATTACCTTACTTTCAGAGGAAACCCCTAATAAGAAAAATTTTACAACCTCAGAGCTGGGCTTATCATATATTGACCTTGATGAGATGGAGCTCTACTGGGGCAGTGACAATTACGTAAACTATTTTACTAAGCTTGAGAACTGTGTCTATGGGACAAGGGATGAGGTAATAGTCTATGATGAGGATTTAATACTACCTGTCTTCTTTGGCACAGGAACAGGCTTTACTAGAAATGCACAAGAGGCCTGGGGTGTTGATATTCCCTATCTTGTAAGCGTATCAAGCAAACAGGATGTAACCTCCATCCATTACCTAAGAATCACTGAATTTGAACCAAGCGTAATAGTTGGAATCTTAAAACAGGTCTACCCCTCTGAAGAAATTTCTGAAAATACCTTCTTTAGTGATTTGTCCATAGTTAATAGGGATAGTGCCGGCTATGTTACAGCAATAAACCTTGGCTCTCATTCCCTCTCAGGAGAAGAGTTTGCCAAGGTTTTGGGATTGAATTCTAATCATTTTTATATTGAGGATTATGAAGGTAAAGCAAGGGTCGTATGCACCGGTGTGGGCCATGGAGTTGGCCTAAGTCAATATGGCTGCAATGCCATGGCTGAGGAGGGCTTCAAATACAATGAAATCCTATCCCACTATTACACAGGTGTAAATCTAATTAATATTAGTAAGTAACTTTAACTCTTAGTTATTTACTTTGACTATTGATCCCTATAAGAAATGAAAACTCTTCTATATGTAACCTTATTGGCTTTCTTTCTTTTTTGTAAGAATCATATAGACCTTTATAAAACAGGCTGACTTTATCATATTCCTTGTCTGAGACTGGAATATCTCCGTATCTATATGCCATAAATATTTTAACAACATCACCAAATATAACCTGCTTGTAGCTATATCTATCCTTAATTCTGCTTGATAGCATCAGTAAGGTGTCCTGATTACCAAGTGAAAAGCCCTCATAACTTAATAAATTAAGGATTCGTAGGAATATCTTATAAGTCTTAATGCTATAATCTGACCCTTCAAATTTCTTCTTATATTTAAGTCTTAATATAAGATAATATAATTCTAGTACTATTAAGAAAATAGCAATAGCAACCAATATAGCCACTATAGATATTAGGATTTTGTCTGAATTATCCTCCTTAAAAACATCTCCCTGATTGTTGTTAATTAGCCCTTCTGGTGGCTGCTCTGCTGGCTTCATATCATATGGATTGTAGCTGGTGCTTTCTGCCCTTCTCTTCGGAGCCCATTCTCTATAACGGGCTTCATTATAACTGGGAGTTGCTTCAAATGGAATCCAACCAACTCCTTCAAAATAGGCTTCTGTCCATGCATGTGCACTCCTATTTCTAACTATATATCCTATGTCATCCTTGTCACTATAGTCAACTACAAAGCCTTCAACATATCGGGTAGGAATTCCAACACCTCTACCAAGCACTGCCATTGCAGTTGCAAAGGATGTACAATATCCTTGCTTATTATCAAATAAAAAGTAATCAACAAAATCCGCATCCTCTGGTACTTTACCCGGTTTGTAGGTATATGAATAGTTAAGAAGATATGCCTCTATGGCTTTTAATTTGTCATAGCTTGTATCCTTATCCTTTGTTATTTCATAGGCAAGGTCTATAACCCTTGTGGGTAAATTCTGAGGAAGCTGAGTGTATCTGTTTTTTATAAATTCTGCTCTCTCCTTATATATATTATAAAAATCTTCCCTATCTAAGATGAATGTATCCTTATCCCTAACATAAAACATCTTTTCTGCACTATTAATTCTTTCAAGGTCTATATCCCTACTATCATCATAAGAAAACTCATCAGAGCTCCTAAGCATTTCTTGAAATTCAGGACCTTGTAAGTTCATTTCATAAAACAAAAGATCATAAGCTGTTTTTTCACCCCTTGCTTTTTTAAAGGTAATGCTTGCAAGCTGACTATTCACATTTTCAGTTACATTGCTAAACTCCAGCCACTTTGTTTTTGATGGATAGAAGAACGACTTGGTCTTTATGTTCTTGTATGTAATCTTTATAGGTACTGTCTCAACAAACCTATAATCCTCCAACACCTTAGGATCTAACCTAGATAATCCATATATCAATTCCCCGTAGTCTAACTTATATTCTCTCTCATCCGGAAACAAAACCTCAGTACTCCTATCCCAACTGTCTCCAGTATAAATATCACGTACTGATCCTATAAGGTATAAGGGGGATATTCCTCTTCGACCACTAACGATCAAAGCTTCCCTATCACTGCTTACCAAATCATTATTATCAAGACTACTATCCTCAGAATATCCACTTAGAGATATAGAAAATGTACCCTTCCCCTTGCTAGTGAAAAATTCCCACTCAGTTATAAGGTTTTCAATTCGATTCTTCATTAAGCTATAAAATGATTTGACTCCAGTCCACTGTATAGGTTTCGGCTTTGAAGGAAGGCTCACTACTATAATTGACAGCAAAATACATACTGGTAATAGATATAGGTTGCTTTCTTTATTGTCTTTCTTGCCAGTCTTTATGCCATACTGAATACCAGTAAATTCAATAAGAATAATCAATAAATACAAAATACCGATTCCTACAACTATCTTTCCCATATTGATTTTTAAGACACTAAATACCACAAACACCACAACAATTCCTAGTCCAAGTAACAGCCTAGTTACTGCTTTACTGATAATTATATAAAACAAGATACTGACTAATACGGCTAGACTAGCAAGAGCAATATATGCATATAAGGGTTTATATACCAGTTCTGTACGATCATATATAATAATCCAATCAATAATTCTAGTGAACAACTTGATTGGATTTATCCTAGTAATTAATAAAATTAACCCAACTACTGGAGTTAAGCCTATAATTATGATATAACGAATATTATTCTTTTTATTTCTTTCAAATAAATAAATTAATATTGCAGGTACAAGGCTATATAGAATACATACAAGGAAATTCACCTTAAGAACGAAATGCTCATTTACCCATAGAATTAATGCGAAGGTTAAGGCCATCCCAATTAATGAACTATAAATTTGATAACTCTTATTATTTTCATTTGTCATTTGGTATGTACCTCCTCCTATATTTGATTTAACTTATATTGTGTTACCGCTAAGGACATCCTCAATTTCATCCTTTGGCATAATCTGATATATATCTGCTCCCGTCCTCTTCAAATCATTGATTACCCTCTTTGTTGTTTCAGAAATGTCATCACTTATAAATAGTATACATAGTTGATTGCCTTCTGCTAATACCCTGAGAACGCAGAGATAAAGCTCTTTTGTTATCTTATTGGTAGCAACTACATAAAATACACTGTCATCTCCCCTAAGTAAGCGTCCTGCAATCAGCTCATCTATAGGTGTTTTTCCATGGAACCTAATATTAGCGCAGGCCTTATAAAAGGCTGTAAAATCACTTTTGGAGTCTATATTTATTTGCTTAATGCCATCCATATCATAAATAACCTGGGAGGGGGTACCCCTTAAAGCATAATAATTACATATGGCCAGTATGCTTTCAATTATTTGATCCTCAACGATAATAACCTCTAATTCGCTTTCTTTGATTTTTGCCAGATCCATAAATAATACTACAGAAGCCTTGGGCTTCTGATAATATTTTCTACTTAGGAGCTCATTAGCCTTAGCTGATGCCTTCCAGTGAATTCTCTTCTTATTATCTCCCGGATTATATCTACGGACCTCTGTATCTAATTCCTCCTCTACTGTATTGCTAAAGCTAAAGGGATTTTTAGGGTCAGCAAGAGATGGAGCTATGCCTAATTGCTCCATGGTAACTACTCTGGGTAGTACAATGGCTTCCAGCTTTGAAGCAATAGAGTAGGTAATTCTAAAAAGATACAAAAAGTCTGTTACCTCAATGGAATCTACACCGACAAAATATTCACCACGATAATTACAACGTATCTTTGTCTCCATTCGAGCCTTATCATTTGGCTTAAGAGTATACTCCATACTTTCCTCTGTCTCCAAAATAGTAGATTTGTCACACAGAAAGTTCACCTTAACATTACGAAAGGTAATAAAATTCTCATTAGAAATAATAAAGAAATAGTTGTTCCACTCTCTTTTTACAACCACACGAGTGTCTAGGGATTGATATATCTTGAACTGGGCATATACATACCAGGTATAAAGAAAGGCTATTATCGGTATGAAAATTGATAGATAAAAAAGAGCATAGGATATATTGCCTCCAAAATATGAGGCAAAAACTCCACTTCCAATTATAAAAGCCACACATAATAATCGGTTAATTTTCATCTTAACCAGTCCTTATCTATATTATTTTTATGATGCCTCTAAAAAATACTCTATAGCTAATAAATAGCCTTAATTTAAAACAGGTATTTTAAGCTTAGAAATAATATTGGATAATACTTTTTCTTCCTTTGTATGGGCTAATCTTGCTTCCGGCGACAAAATAATACGATGGGCTATAACAGGCACAATAAGCTCTAGAATATCATCCGGGATACAATATGTCCTTCCGAAAATATAGGCTCTTGCCTGAGCTGCACGAATTAAAGCAAGTGTCGCTCTAGGACTTGCACCAAGTGAAATATTGCCGTCCTTTCTTGTTGCCTGTATAAATTTTGTGATAAAACTGATCAGATCTCTATTAACCTTAACTTCGGCAACCTCCTCCTGCATCACTATTATCGCTTCACCATCTACAACTGGCTTTAAGCCTTCTGAAAGCTGCTTATTAAGAAACCTATCTGCCATTACCTGCTCATCCGAAGCGCTAGGATAGCCAATAGATATTTTTATCATAAAACGATCCAGCTGTGCTTCGGGAAGATTGTAGGTTCCTAGATAATCTATAGGGTTTTGAGTTGCAATTACCATAAAAGGTCTTGATAAGGGATATGTAATGCTATCAACTGTAATCTGCTTTTCCTCCATGGCCTCTAGTAGACTTGCCTGTGTCTTTGGTGAGGTGCGATTAATTTCATCAGCCAAAATAATATTGTTAACAATTGCTCCTTTAGAGTATTCGAATTTTCCTGTCTGCATATTATAAACTGATAAGCCTGTCACGTCACTGGGCAAGGTGTCTGGTGTAAACTGTATTCTAGTAAGTCCACAGTCTATAGTCTGGGCCAGAGCTTTAGCAAGTGTCGTTTTTCCTACTCCTGGAACATCCTCTAATAAAAGATGTCCTCCTGCCAAAAGAGTAATTAAGGTATATTCAATAGCCTCTCGTTTACCAACGATTAACTTCTCAATATTGCCTATCATCTTTTCGATATTATATTGATGCTCCATAGCTAATCCTCCCTTAATTAAAATGTAGTGTCTAATATGCTCCCCATAAATAAGTTATGATTTCCTTATCAAGTATTCTCTTTATTAAATTGTAAATTATTAATTATCTGTCTTCAACCAAGGAATTACTCTTATTGTATAAATAATTATATAATAATATTCTTTATCAATCCTACTAATAACTTAACAGTATTATCAATTGCTATCGCTTCAAATTTAGCATATTCCATCTCAGCACTATTATCGGCCTTGTCTGAAATGGCGCGAATAATAAGAAATGGTATACTGTTTAGATATGCAGCCTGTGCTATAGCAGCTCCCTCCATCTCAGTACAATAACCATTAAAGGTGTTGACCAGCCACTTCTTCTTATCAGAATCCGATATAAACTGATCACCACTGACTACTCTTCCCTGGTGGACTCCAACAGAAGGAAGAAGCTCCTTACAGGTTTTTATTGCTAGGTCTATCATTTTCTCATCCGCCTGAAATGTTGATTGTGCCATTCTTGGGATAACTCCTATGTCGTAGCCAAAACCGCTTGCATCCATATCATGGTGTAGGGTATCCGTGGAAATAACAATATCCGTTATATCAATCTCAGTCCGCAAGGATCCGGCAATTCCTGTGTTTATTACAAGATTTATGCCATATCTATCTACAAGTATCTGAGTGCAAATAGCTGCATTAACCTTGCCTATTCCACATTTAACCACAACCACAGGAGAGCCCTCTAGGGTTCCCTCATAAAAATCCAAGGAGGCAATACTTTTAATATTCACATCTTCCATATGATCCTTAAGTCGCTTAACCTCTTCCTCCATAGCACCAATAATTCCAATTTTCTTCATATTGTCCCTCTGCTTTCCTATCATTCATTCTGGCTCTGATAAATATGTGTAATTATAGTTTCCATGGGCATCTCTTTAATAGAGATGTCCGAGAACCTACACTGTTTTGATACTTTATTAATAAATTCACTAATCGATATCTGATCAAGGTCTACACTTATTGTTATATTTAATAAGGACTCCCTTTCAAGAATATCGGCCCCGGGTATATCTAAAGTTTTAATATCCTCCTGTAAAGTAAGCTGTACAAGCTTTTTTGCCCCCAAAACATTTCTAAGGCTTTGTATAGAGTCATCAAAAACCTTAACTCCCTTATTAATAATCACTACATTTCTGGCTAATTGCTCAACGTCCTCTAGATCATGTGTGGTCAGAATAAAGGTGGTTCCCCTTTGGTTCATTTCACGAATAAAATCTCTAATATTATGCTTGGCTATTACATCAAGCCCTATGGTTGGTTCATCTAAAAACACCACCTTAGGTTGATGCAACATAGCCATTATAAATTCACATTTCATTCTCTCCCCTAGAGATAGAACTCTTGTAGGTCTTGTAATAAAGTCCTCTACCATGAATAGTTTGGACATTGTGCTTAGTCGTTCATTATAATCCTTATCAGATATACCATAAATCGCCTTATTCATTCTGAAGCTATCCACAGGTGGAATGTCCCAAATAAGCTGAGATTTCTGCCCAAATACAGCGCCTATCTGTTGTACATAGGTCTTCCGGTTCTTTGTTGGGTTATATCCCATTACCTCGATTCTTCCCTCGGTTGGATAAAGGGTTCCCGTAAGCATCTTTATAGTAGTGGATTTACCAGCTCCGTTAGGACCTAGAATTCCGATAATATCCCCTTCTTTTACATTAAAGGATACTTCATTTACCGCTACAACAGCTACCTTTTCTCTAACAAAAAGAGCCTTAAGGCTTTCCTTAAAACCACTACCCCTTTTGTAGGTGCTGTATTTTTTAGTTAAGTTTTCTACAGTAATTATATTACTCATATTATCCTCCCACACCCTGATAAAGCCGTACCATATGCCTATATAGATAAATTCCAAACAGTAGAAATATAATGCATGGAATAATCATTAAAAATACTTGGCTATTACCTCTCCCAAGCAAAGCCTCCGCCGGATAATACGCAATCATAGCTACCGGAATTACAAAAGAGGTAATGGCAATAATGGCTTTTGGAAATATACCTTGTGGGTACTTACCAAAGCTTCTTATACTGTCGAAGATTTCAGGGATGCGAGAATTTCCTACCCACTTAAACGTAGTAGCTGCCATAATAAGGCCGATTCCCATCATGACGGATATGCCAATTACAAAGAAGGAAATAAATTGAAGCCACATGAGAGCGGTCGGCATGGAAATATTAAGTAGGGATATTATAAATATTCCAAGACCTCCAAGAAAGAGTCCTATACCTTCAATTGAAAAAGACCTTGCCATTAATATAAACATGGTATCCACAGGAAGAATTAATACCATCTCTAAGCTACCCTGTCTCACTAGATCCATTGTAATCCACATAATTCCATGAAAGGATATATCAGCAATAGCTGTGGACATAGTAAATATCGATTGGATAAGTAGGACCTGGTAGACCGTCCATCCCTCAAACCCTGCTCCGGATCCATAGATTAGCACCGTAATCAACGGAAATATTATGTCTCCTAATAGCATAATTGTACAGTTTAATATAAAATTCAGCCTATAGGTAGATGCCTCTGCAAATGCTACCTTAACACTTTCTCTATATATCCTTAGGTATCGTTTCATGACTACACCTCATTTATTTATCTTACTCATATATTATTATACTTAATCTTTCTTTAACTTTCTTTAACTTCACTTTTATTTCTTTACTATTTTCCTCTTTAAGCTCCTACACCGTTGAATCTTCTCATAGATGCTCGGTATATAAGCTCACTAAATGCCATAGTAATACATACTGCCAAAGCCTGAATTCCTACAATCACTGGAATATCCATCTGTATTCCTGCCAAGTTAAAATTTCCTGTAAAGACCATGACTGGTACATAAGACATATAGGGAAATGGGAGGAAAAGCAAAGCCCCTTGAATAGTTTGTGGAAAAAACACCAATGGTATAAATACTCCCGAAAAAACACCTGACAAAAGATCAAATATCCTACGGAGTCCTGAAGACTGAGTAAACCAAAATGCTGTCATTCCAAGTATATAATGAATATAAAAATTCATTAAAAATGCCAATATTACCGATAAGATGGTCCATCCTATATGCCTAGGAACCAAGGGCACCTTAAACAGTAAAGTAAATATAATATAGCATGGGATAAATTCAAATAACAGACCTAATAACCTATGACCCACCTTTTGAGAAAAGGCAAAAAAGCGATGGTGAATCGGTCTCAAGGTAAATGTGATAAATTTGCCGGTTCGTATTAACATTTGAAGGTTCCAGTCTGCAAAATCCATTGTAAGATATCCGATTAGGGTAGATGCCCCAAAATAAGTTATCATTTGAGTCAAATCCATTCCGTTTAGTTCTGTTTTCACTCCATAGGCTGCAGTCCATATAAAATATTGAACAATAAAATATACAGGTCCTACAAATATAGAAACCATGGAGTGAGTACGATAAGCACTCCACTCCTTATATGTAACCACTGCGACCGCCCGCAGAATATTAAACTTTTGTTTTATGGTTTTCATTAAATCTTCCCCTTTATTAACCTATATGCAGATATGGTATGGATAATATTTTAGTAATGCCTGCTATATCACGGTATATTATACCATGATATAGCAATCCCCGCAAACACTTGTTTGTTCAAGGAGAAACATAAAAAGTATTTGCAAAAACCTTATTTGTAAGCTAAAATGTAGTCGATTATGTATTAATGTACATATAGGTTTTCATGAATTGGAGGTCTTCAAAATGAAGCGAATTGTATTAACCGGTGGCGGAACAGCCGGACATGTAACCCCATGCATCGCATTACTGCCGGCTCTTACCAAGGAAGGCTATGATATCCATTATATCGGATCCTACGAGGGAATTGAAGGTAAGCTGATTAAAGAATATAATATCCCGTATTATGGTATATCCTCTGGTAAACTAAGAAGGTATCTTGATATAAAGAATTTATCCGATCCCTTTAAGGTTATTAAAGGGTATTTTGAGGCTCGTAAAATACTAAAAAAATTAAATCCTGATATTCTTTTTTCCAAGGGTGGATTTGTAACTGTACCTGTTGTCTTGGCAGCTAAAAGCCTTAAAATTCCTGTGATTATCCATGAATCTGATATAACACCTGGTCTTGCTAATAAGATTGCTATTCCTTCAGCTAAAAAGGTATGCTCAAACTTTCCGGAGACCATGAAATATCTCCCTAAGGAAAAGGCTGTACTTACTGGTACACCCATACGAAGCGAATTGTTTTCTGGCAACAAAATCAAAGGCTTAGATTTTTGTAATTTCACAGCCAACAAACCGGCGATAATGATAATCGGTGGTAGCACCGGCTCCAAGGTAATTAATGATGTGGTTAGGGGAATGCTCCCCACACTTTTACGAGATTATCAAATTATACATATTTGTGGAAAGGGTAACCTTGATTCTGAGCTTACAAATATAAATGGATATGTGCAATATGAATATCTCAAAAAGGAACTTAGTGATTTATTTGCCGCCAGTAGCCTTGTAATATCTAGGGCCGGGGCAAATGCAATTTGTGAGCTTCTAGCCCTGAGAATACCCCATATATTAATTCCACTTAGTCAGAACGCTAGCCGCGGAGATCAGATCCTAAATGCCGAATCCTTCCAGCTCCAAGGCTATTCCTATGTTCTTAAAGAAGAGGACCTAAGTGTCAGTAGTCTCTTACAGGCCATAGAGACTGTTATGGAAAACAAGCAGCAATACATTGAGGCAATGAATAAAAGCAAGCTGAATAATTCCATAGATATAATTGTCGACTTAATTAAGAAAACTGAATTGTAAACTATCCTTATTACAAGAAAGGGTTTCGCTTGCGGAACCCTCGAGCCGAGCACGACCAGCTTGCTGGCTAAATACAAAACGCGCGAGTGCGCATCTTTCCTATTAGATGAAAAAAGCTGTTTATACTTATTGGGGTTACATCACACTTCAATAAGTATAAACAGCTTTCTATATTTCTTAACTAAACTTATTTACTTTATTCTGTTTGCTATCTTAGTTGCTAATTCCATAGCCTCGCCCTCTTCATATTTGACCGGTACCCATGGTAGCTTCACGTTGTCATCCTTATATCTTGGTATTATATGAAAGTGTAAGTGAAACACAGACTGTCCTGCTGCCTCTCCATTGTTTTGTAGAAGATTTATACCATCACAACCAAGCTGCTCCTTCATTGCCGCTGCAACCTTCTTAGCTACTACAAGCCCCTTCTCAGCCACTTTGTCCTCTAATTCCAAAAGATTTGCAAAATGCTTTTTAGTAAGAATAATAGTATGCCCTTTTGCTGCAGGAGATATATCCATAATCACCTTAAAATCATCATCCTCATAGACGGTAGACGAAGGAATCTCTCCTCCAATAATTCTACAAAAAATACAGTTCTCCATTTAATTTCTCTCCTTCTTAATAAAATTCACTAATATCTTGCTTTATTTTCCAATGTTTGATATTATTATATTGTAAATTATTTGAAAACGCAATTATTCCTTGTAGGCATTAGGAAAGGAGCTCCCATGAACCGTGATATTAATTTAGAAGAGCAAACAAGTAAACTTAACTCAAGTGTTATTACAGACGATACTATCCAAAAGATAATGGAAAATAACAAACGAATAACATCTATGTTTATACATGAGCTTAGAAATCCATTGTCTCTTATAAAGGGAACTCTCCAGTACATAGAAACGAAACACCCCGAAGCCAAGGAATACAAGTATTGGGGTCAACTTTTTGAATTGATTGAGGATATGTCCTTTATGATCACTGATGCCTCTATACTAAATATTAATACCGTCCTTAATCTTGAAAACACTAATTTAATAACTTTAGCTCAAACCGTGGTTAACAATTATATGCCACAAGCTGATAAGCAACAAAAGCATCTATCTATTAAGGTTGCACCTGAGTGTGAAGCTGCGTTAATTTCATTTTTCTGCGATTCTACCAAAATGAAGCAGGTTCTATCTAATCTTATTAAGAATGCCTTAGAAGCAACATCAGTAGGTGATTATATCGAAGTGATACTGAACATCAGCCTAGGAAACACTTCTCCTATGGTTTCTATTCAAATTAATAATAATGGTCCCTCCATTGACGAGGATTTTATTGAAAGCATCTTCCAACCATTTGTAACCCATAAAAAGAACGGAACAGGAATTGGACTTGCTCTGGCTAAGCGAATTATTGAATGTCACTTAGGTACTATTAATGTCTCTTCTTGCGAGGAAGTAACTAGCTTTACTATTCTATTACCTGTAGCCACTCGCCTATAATATGTTGAACTGGAACACCTGATCAAAGGTCCTTAGGGTCTTAAAGTTTCCCTTTGCCGTTAACTCACCAGACATAAAGGCACCTTGAAAGGTTACTCTACCAAGAACCAGCTTATTCATTACCTCTTTGGAGGTCTTTGCTATAACATCTGCATCTGTTTTTTCACCATAATAGCATTTTAAATGGCTCTCTTGAATCTCAATAACCAAGGTTTTTTTAATATCTGAAATGTTTATTGAATATGTTGCCGAAAATTCTTCAATTGGATGAAAGTTTTCTTTAAGATTACGGACAAATTCCTGCCCAGCCTCTCCATCTCCACCATCTAGCATTCCCTTATATAACTGAGTTAGCTCCTCAATATCTTCCTTTTGTTTCTTTACATATGCATCATCAGAAACGTACACTGACAGCTGTTCACTTTCTTGAGGTGTCAATATAATGGAGTTGCTTTTTAGAAGATTCTTTCTAAGTACAACATTACTTGCCGGAAGCATCCTCATCTTTTGATTTATAACTCGGTAATATTCCTCAGCTACCTTTTCTATTGTTCTAGCATAGTCTGTATTTGTTTCAAATTCTGTATGATCCTCCACATAGGCAGATAAGCCGTTATATGGAATTCCTCCAATCATCTCCCACCCTTGGGTTAGTACGAGCTTTGCCTCTCTTTCCCCATAGGTGCTGGCAGTAACTACAGGCATCATATATAGCTTTTCTAGCTTTCCCTTGTCTGCGTATAGCCAACAAGCATCCAGAAACTGCTGCATATATCCGCCTATTCCCATCCACTCAACTGTAGTTGCTAATATAATACCATCTGCCTCCTTTAGTGTCTTTGGAAGCATTGATATGGTATTCTTTTCTTCATAGAGGTTGTATCTGGTGACCTTAACTCTTAGCTCAGTTAATACCTCAGTTAGCTTTCCTATAACATATAAGGTGGGATCCTCGATTAACCCTCTACCACCATAATAGATATTAATCCTCATTAATCCGTACTCCTTCCTCATCTGTAGCTTCTACTGGACTGCTCTTTTTTAAACTGCTTTTCTGCTTCCTATATAGGATAATTGCCAGTATTACTCCTCCAACAAAACCTCCAATATGAGCCGCGTTGTCTATATCTGTATTAGCTATACCTCCATATAAACTGAATATGGTAAACAAAATAATCTGCCTGCTACTTATGTCCTGAAGACGCCCCTTGTTAACCAGCAAAATATACACCATGGCGCCTACAACACCAAAGATAGCACCAGATGCCCCAATAGAAAACACCCATCTCTCTTTTATCATATTATATCCCATAGAAGAAATACCTGCAATAATTCCAGAACCAAAATAAATAATCAAATATTTGCTCTTACCTATTGCACGTTCTAGGTTGTATCCGACAAAAAACAAGACAATCATGTTGTTTACTAAATGCTCAAAATCTGAATGTAGAAACATAGATGTTAATATTCTATAGTATTCACCTTTGTTCTTTATTAAGTCCCAAGACAAAGCTCCCTTTTGAAGTGCATTGTAGCTTCCTCCAATCAATTCTGTATTGTGAAGCAAAAGGTATATAATAATATTTGCCACTATTAATAAGGTGTTGAACAAAGAAACCCATTGCATCTTTATAGGATTGGCTTTGTAGCTTTTACCATATCCGCTTTTGTCTAGACCAGTATCATAGGCATCCTCATGAATTATATTCTCTATTATTGGTATTAGTGTTGAGAAATTAGAAGATTGATTTTCATATATTATAAGCCGCCTATCCCATAAATCCACAATAATGTGGTCGTCTTGCTCAATAATAAACTTCTTTGCTCTTTTAGGCATAGCAGTAATTATAAGCCCTAATAGATGAATGTCAGAAAAACCCCTTTCGATAAAGCTGTTTTTAATATTGCTAGTTATCAGCTTATACTCTTCAGAAGTTATTTCATCCCCTGTTATTGCTCTAAGAATAAGAATAATCTCTGTTCTATCCTGATCCGAATGATAGAACATATCCATATAGCTTGTTTTTATATCTAATTGCTGATATTCCATATCAGCTAATTGTTTGATAATACCGTCTTCTATCTTCATTTTACCCATGTCCTATTCTGATTTGCTCTTATCCCATGCAAAAGAGCGCCTAATTGCCTTATGCCAACCCTCTAGTAATTCTTCTCTTTGTACATGGTCCATATTAGGTGTAAATGTTTTTGATAAAGCCCAGTTATTCTTTATTTCATCCTTGTCCTTCCAAAATCCCACGGCTAGTCCTGCTAAGTAAGCGGATCCTAAAGCTGTAGTTTCAATACATTCTGGTTTTAGTACCTTGTTGTCTAGGATATCTGCTTGAAACTGCATAACGAAGTTATTGGAACAGACGCCTCCATCTACTCTTAGGGGCTTTAGGTCTTCACCCAAATCGCTTTCCATGGCTTTTATCACATCATAGGTCTGATAGGCTATAGATTCTAAGGTTGCACGGATTATATGCTCGCGACCACAGCCTCGGGTAATTCCTACAATTGCCCCTCTTGCATACTGATCCCAATATGGAGCTCCAAGACCTGTAAAGGCGGGTATTACATAAGCACCATGAGTATCCTTTACCTCATTGGCATATTTCTCACTTTCCTCAGCTGTATGAATCAATCTTAACTCATCCCTTAACCATTTAACTGCTGCCCCAGCTATAAATACGCTACCCTCTAGAGCATATACAGGCGTATCATTTGAACAAGCCGCAATTGTTGTAAGAAGACCATGATTAGAATATATAGGATTCTCTCCTGTATTCATAAGTAAAAAGCAACCTGTTCCATAAGTATTTTTTGCCTCTCCCTTAGAAAAACAACATTGCCCAAATAAAGCAGCTTGCTGATCCCCAGCTACTCCCGAAATCGGTATCTCCACCCCAAAAAGAGATCTATCAGTAAAACCATATAAATAGCTTGATGGCTTAACCTCAGGTAGTAAAGCATAAGGTATATCAAGCTCTTTTAATAGTTTATCATCCCAAGTAAGCTTCTTTATATCAAATATCATAGTTCTAGAGGCATTGGTATAATCAGTTACAAAGGTCTTTCCCTTAGTTAAATTCCATATTAACCATGTATCAACTGTTCCAAACAGTAGGTTTCCCTTCTCTGCTTCCGCTCTTGCCCCAGGAACATTATCCAAGATCCAATTGATTTTGGTCCCAGAAAAATAAGCATCAGGAATTAATCCTGTAGTTTCTCTGATATATGGTTCCAATCCCCTCTTTTTTATATCCTCTATCATATCAGCAGTTCTTCTACATTGCCATACAATAGCGTTGCAAATGGGCTGCCCCGTTGCTTTATTCCAAATAATTGTAGTCTCCCTCTGATTAGTAATTCCAATGGTGGCTATCTCAGATGCTTTAATCCCCTGCTTTGCCATAGCCTCAGTAGCCACAGAAATTTGTGAAGACCATATATCCATAGGGTCGTGTTCTACCCATCCCGGCTGGGGATATATCTGGTCAAATTCCTTGCTTGCCATGCTTTTTATTTTTCCTGACTTATCAAATATTATACAACGGGAGCTAGTTGTCCCTTGATCAAGTGCCATAACATACTTCTTCACTCCACTACCCCATTTCATAGTCCTTATTAAGTCTATTGTAACATTCTTATCCGGTTCTTTACAATATAAATAACATCCAATGTTATGAAGTATCTCCATATAAGATTTACTGAATCTTAAAACAATAATTGATTCCGGCTAAAGCCACCTTATCTTCTCCCTTAAGCTCTTGTCTCTGGTAGCAAAGCAGAGGCTTCTCATTTAAATATGTTCCGTTCGTAGAGTTTAGGTCGGTTATATAATATATGTCATCATCCTTGGTTAGCTTAGTATGATATCTACTTACTATCTCATTATCAAGATAATAATCCACATTGTTTTGTTGTTTTCCTATAACAAATGGGAAATCCTTTATTTTTATAACTTCATAGGTGTCTATATCCTGGGGCTCTAGATAGCAATCAAAGTGTGACCTCTTTTCATTTAGCAAAACCGTCCTATTGTCTACTTCCTCCTCTTGGTATAGCTTACTCTTGCTTATATTTTCAGTTTTTTCTTCCCTCTGGTCACTACAAGGATCAACATATTCTTGTCTGCTAATAATTTTTGTCAAACGATTATTCTTGTCCCATATCTTCTTTATCAAATATCCACTTATGCATACAAGTATCAAAAGCAAAGCCGTAAGCTTACCATAATCTATTCTATTTCCCAAAGAGGTATATACCAGCTTCATATTAATGCTGAATATAAGAATTAATGCGGCTCCTATAATAGACGCTCCTGTGTATATATAGGCCCACAGGGAATAATAATATTGTTCGATTTCATCTGATATCTTCTCCATCATAACCGGAAACTGTTTTGAGGAAGATTGCTTTTCCCTATTACCTTCTTCAATCTCAGTCTGAAGCATTTTATTTGTATGCTTTTTCATTAAATTATCTTGCTGCTTTTTCTCCTTTATGGCCAACTTAAAAGTATTAAAGGAAAACCCTTCATTCCGGCACACTGAATATAAATTATATGCATAGAATACAGCATCCTTGTCCTTATAATCAACCTTATTTAAAATATACTCAACTAGAGCCGTCATCTGATCCTTTATATTACAATTATATCCAGGGAGATAACACACATTTACCTGTCCAGTGGAAAGCTCTATATAGATATGCTCAGGAACTAACACAAGATCATTTTCATTAAGTAGATATTCATAGGCTTTTTCAATAATTTCAACCAGACTTGTATAAAGCCTACCTATCTGATCATTATTAACCTGATTTGTACCATATATTATATCTAAGGACTGTTTGGATGTTATATCATAATAATAAAGCACCTGACTATCTATAGTTCTAGGGTCAGGCTTAATAATTCCTACTATAGAATTTGCTTGGAGCATGCGAACACAATAGGCTTCCTCGCAAAAGCCTTCATTCTTGGGTAGCACTATGTAACTATGATGAATATCCTTTCTATAACTAACAACCATTAAATCTCTCCTCCCGTTTATGTTATGGCAAAAGCTCTTCTATTATTTCTTTTAACTTATCAAATCCCTTTATTTTTGTCCCAGTATCAAGTATAACTTCAGACATACGAACTACGTCCCCAGGATAATGATACAAGGCATCAGCCTCTACCTTAAGAAGCCTATCAAAAGAGCTTAATAAAGGTACACCCCCTATAGGCATCTGAAACCTTCCCTTAACCATGATGGTAATGTGTGTAATCTTGGCTGATATAGAAACCTCATTAATTTTTGTAGCAAAAAGCCCTGTAGATAATTCTGCATACAGGTAATCCTCTATTTCACCTTCTGCTTTTTCTTTTCCTTCAAATAGCCTGGTAAAAACTCCTTTATTAATATCATCATAATAAATCTCCCCAGTGATGATATCCGACTTATGTTTTATATTTAGAGCTGCTTTGTTTAATACATGGTCTGCCATTCCCTGAATTTTGCAATAGTCGTGCAAATAAAAGGAAAGATAGATAATAAAAACCATGGTAAATATCACAGTTGGCAGGACAAATACAGCTTCTATGGTAAAGCTCCCTTTAACCCTTTTATTCAAATAATTTCCTCCCATTATTATTAACACCTTAACTCAATATTGGAACATTAAGAAATAGATATGAAATAAAAAGAAAGGGCATAAAGGGTATACTCTTTTTTCTATTTGCTCGACAAAAGACTATAAGTCCAATGGAGAATACAGCTGCTATTGCAAGAGCTATCGCAAAAAGCTCCATATTGCCCCAGAAGCCAAGTCCCATACCGGTAACCCCCAGAACTAATCCATCTCCAATACCAATCTTACCGCCAGTGGCCTTACTTAATAGCATCACACCGACTCCCAATAATAATCCCCATGCTCTATCAAATAGAGATAAGCCATTACAAAAGGGTATGCAAATACATAAAAGCACTGCCCATAATATAACCACCCACAGCCTTATCTTCTTCCACCTTATATCTTGAATTGCAACTATAACCAACATAAGGCCGATTAAGCCTCTAGACAAATATTCCCACATACATTCCCTCCAAACTTCTATTTTATTATATAATTTATCTTATTAAGTCCTTTAAATATTGATAAGTCTTTATTGCCCACAACGTTTACATGGAGCTCTTGACCCTACTTCAGATAAGGGCACTTTCAGAACTGTTCTTTTTATTCTAGAGCAGTCCTTCCTTATATGATATCTGTCCCCATACGAGGTTATATAATATGTAGCCGCTGTCCCACTCTCCTTACCGCAGCAGGATTCACAGGGATAATATTTTCCTCCATTTTTATTCCTCTGCCAAGTTGGCTTTCCCATTATAGCCTCTACGGATAAGCTTATATGAGAGCAAGTATCCTTAGTGTGATACACTTTACCGCTTTCAGTAATATAGACCATGGTTTCATCTTCATTACCCTCTTCCTCAACGATTGAATAGACGGCTGGAATTTGGTGTCCATTCCAGCCCCGGAGCCTTACCCGCTGTATCATATCCATATCTGAAAGTCCAAAAATACATATTGGGATTTTTACACTATACCTGGCTACTATATCAATATCAGCATTACCTTCTAGAATTTGTGATTCATCAAAACTAATACCATCAAAGCCTCCCACTATACAGGCACTGTTAAAGGCCTTTGTATTAACTCTACTTTTTACCGCCCCCTTTAGTACTAGCTTATTAATGATGCTGCCGGCAATCTCCTCTAATCCTTCTTTGGCATATTCCTCTAATAGTGAGGAATCAAAGCTGTCGGCATCTAATGCATCTTGAAAATCCGAGTATATATATGCTACTCTTGACATACTATAGCCTGTTTCAGTAAGAGCCTCCTGCAAAACCTCTTGCATAGTAATAATCTGTATAAAATATAGAAAGCTCATAAAAAATAATAAATAAATTGTCAGTACTAAAGACGCTTCAACAGTAATAGAAGCTCTTGCTTTTCTTTCCCTTATAATATTTTCATCTGTTATCAACATAATATTTACCGCTACCTCTTTTAATTTGAACCCCTATGATGACCTGGGATGCCCGTTCTTCTATTCTTGTATTAATTTATTAGCAAATGATTTCTTGGAGAGAATTCTTTTTTTGATTTATATAGAAGTGATTTTATATATTAATTACCCTAGTAGAGCGGGCATCCCAAGCCACCAAGCTAAGGATACTACCTCTTAATAGCTATACTCTGCTTGAACAATAAGTGGTTTTTTAAAATTAGACTTATTATTATACTTCTCCATAAATGAGAGTGTAGTAAACAATGGCTTTATGTGGAATTCAGCCTCTGCTTTATAAGCAAATATACAATTTTGAAGGTTGAACTCTGTATCATATCGAATATTAATGTTTTCCTGAATCAAATCCATCATTCTAAAGGAACGTTTTCTTTTGTTGGTAATAAACAGAAACAGAGTCAGGTAATCATTGTAGGAAAACCCCTTGTCCTCCTTATAATCTTCTGCTTTTTTTAGTATGTTGTTTCTAGTTAAAGTCAAAAGCTCGGGGAACTTAAGGTCCACTTCTTTTTTTAAAATCGGTAGCTCCTTACCTATTAACAGTGCACAGGTATCAATCATTGCAGAGGCAAATGCTAATAATATTATTAATATACCTTGAGTAATTGCCACCAGAATCGGAAGTCCTGTAAAGCCTACAAGGGTGGTTGCTATTGTCTTTGCTTCCTCCCATTTTTCCTTATCCCCCAGTATTGTAGTAAAGTTAAGGATGGTTCTTATTAAAAGAAGCTTTCCTATAACTGCTTCTAGATTATCCTTGTCAGTGGATTTTCCACATAAGATATATTCACGTTCATAAGCTAATACCGATGGCTTTCTTCCTTTTGTCTCCTCCTCATTAACAGGAAATCTATGAAAATGATCATCTATATATGCCTGGAACAAGATTCCCTCAGCAATTTCATCCCCAGCCTTTCCTAATAAAGATCCAATACTATAATTACCAAAGCTTCCGAAAAGTCCCCCCATCTTGGAATCCTTGCCACCTATTTTCATACCTTTAAGTAGTTTTGTGAAAGAGAAGCCCTGATCTTCCTCCGTTAACATATCTAAAATCGAGGGTAGCATATTCGTATCTATTTCTTTATTGGATACCGATTTAGTGTCCACAACTAATCCCATAATTCCACCTTTTATGAGATCCTTAACGCTGTCTACTAAATCAGGGGAATCATCCTTAGTGACTACCAATGTACTATAATTAATATTAAGTCCCTTGGTCTTATAAGCCAAAAGCTCTTCACATGCCTTGTTATAAGCTAGCTTGGCCCCAGAAAAGTCCTGAAGGGATATATGGTCATAACCACTATTAATACTAGTGATACAGGAGCTAAGCACCTTATAATTACTATTTAGGATCTCTAACATGCCGGGGAAATCATAACCCCCACTGTTATCCAATTGGTACCTTTTTAACTCAGCTAACCCCTCCTCTAGGCTTAGACAAATATCATCACTTAGCCCTTCCTTCTCCTTATCAAGCAGCTTCTCATAGTCCTTTATAAGTGGCTTGGCCTCTTCTGCAGTTATAATGATTTGCTCCAGCTCAATAATTGCTTGTTCCGTAGCGGTTAGGCTACCTGAGACTAGGTCTTGTAGCTTATAACCATTACTTGTTATGGCGCTTATACACTCCCCTTCCTCCGAGTTATAGACCTTAATATCTGAATAAACTGAATCTATCTCATCCTCCAGGTCAGATATCTCCTCTTTAGTTTGCTTAATGCTAGCCTCTACACTTTTTTTACCCTCTTTATCTTCCTTCTTAATATTAGACAAGGTCTCTTTTTGCTCTTTTAAGGTTTCCTTTTTTTCACTCTTTGAATTCTTAATACTATCTATTCTGCTTTCTAACCCCACAACAGCCTCTTTAATTTGCTCAACTCTTTCAATACTGTTATAGATTATAGTAAATGCTTCTGAAGGATCCATATATTTGCTTTGGATTGCAAAAAACACCTTCTCATTGTTAATACCCGTAGTCTCCATACTTGGATCCTCATATATTATTCTTTTAGCAAAGGAACTTTCTGTTTTTAACTTGCCTCCCTTTCCTATCTTAAGACCTTTTCTTCCCGTCGATAATCCATCTATATATTTCATAAGAGCAAGAATTCCTTCGTCAATAGTAACCAGCTTTTCCTCCAGCTTAACCTTTTCGTCATATAGGACGCTGACCTTTTTAGGCTGTTCCAACAAGGATACCTTATCCAAAAAGAATTCTGCCACATCCCCAAGAGTTTCATACTTCATGTATTCTGTTACTTCATGAATAAAGATTTGACCCTTGTGGTCTAGAAGACTTGTTTTGTCCTGCACCTGAACCGAATCCAGAGAAATGCCATATAGCTCCCGACTATCACCTGTCCCTGATAATCCCTGTCTTGGATTAAGAGTATATGACATATACTCTTCCATTCTCTGCTCAACATCTCCTACTTTAGAGGAAGTCTCTCCATATGAAATATCCAGCCCTAACAAATGATATTCCTCCATAAGAGGTCCATAAAATTCAGCTAATACCGAATCCATTGATGCTGATAAAGATCTTACTGCAATCACTCTGGCTGTTGTCTGTCTAGCCCCCTCAATTATGGTCATTACTAAAGACAAAATTAAGACCAGTACCAGACTCAGAAACACGGTTATGGATCCATTACTATGTAAATTTCCCTTGTTTTTTTTCAATTACTACCGCCTTCTATTAATTAATTAAATGAATCTATGGCTTCGTTAATACTGTTGAACACTGTGGTTATAATATTGTTAATCTGTTCCCGAAATATAACTACAAGCCCTATAATTACCAGCAAAATAAGTATTAACTCAACTACACCAATACCATCTACTTCTAACTTAATAAACCTTTTTATGCTTTTCTTCATATTTTCTTATACTGCCCTTTGAGACAGCTTTCCTCCCAATAATTTTTTAAATACCAAAAGAGACAAATGCAGGAATAATTATAATAACTAGAACTATAAAGAGCATTATAATCATTGGTCCCAATAGCTTTGTAGATGCTTCTTCCCCAAGCCTTTTTGTAATTTCCTTTCGTTCATGAAAAGCCTCCATAGCCTCTTTTTTTAACAAATCTACCATATTCTTATTTCCTTTTTTAAGATTTTGTACCAACATAGAGCCAAACTTCATATAAGGCAACAAACCTACCCTCATTCCAAACTGTTCATAAGCATTTACTTCTGCTACTCCAAGCTTTAACTCATATAAAGTAAGTAGCATCTCTTCATATGCGTATCGTTGAAATTTCTTGTTGCTTTCAGCCTTATATTTATAATCCTCAGATATCTTAGTCCATGCTTGCTTGATGGTCATGCCCGCATTTACCAACAAATTAAACTTATTAATAATCTCTGGATAATCTAGAAGCATCTCATTATTTCTTAGCCTCATTTTCTTATCTAATTCCTTGTCTCTAGAAAACCATATAATGATAGAAACCAATAAACCTAACAAAAGGATTGATGCGCCTGAGTTACCCTCAGGTGTCTTCCATATAAGTAAATATTCTTCTATCCCCTTGGGCAAGACCCATTCCTTATCATGGGTTGTCCTTTCCTGGGTCAAATCAAGGGCCTTCTCTAGCTTTTTATATAGGGTTTCCCTTTCGTCTAATTCCAAAGGCAATATAGTTAGAGCCATTATATGCTCCACCTTAATATCCTGGTATTTAAGAATCGCTTTTACCTGGGTATCTGTTCTGCAATTAAGCAAATCCCTATTCTTAATCTGTCCACTGTCGGATATAAGCTTATAATCCTTTGGAATCCATTCTACCTTAATGCCTGTTTTGGGTATTTTTTTAATAAAGTTTAGATTCTTATCTACCTTATTAGCATCCTTATTTTCCCCTAACATCTCAAGCTCTAGGTAGGGAATGACTTCTTTTAGTACATCTTCCCATTCCTCCTGGGTATATATTCGCTCCTTGTTCTTTATAACTATTTCATCCTCATAGATATCCTCCTTGCCTATTTCTTTTTTTAGAATAAACCTAAGCTTAACCAAGCTATCCCCTTGACCATACTCTGGCCTTATAAGACTTGCTTCAATGGACTTATGTTTCGACCCTGCTGATTTAACAGATGTAATAATAGAGAAGCATGAAAATGCAAAGATAATAAGTAGAATAAGAGATACCTTTTGATACCAATATAATCTAGTCTGAATATCCTGATGCTTTGATACATATAGCGCACGGATTTTTTTTGATAGCTCTACCTTCTTTAGAAATTTTTTCTCAAATCCAGTCTTTTTAAGACAGAAATGAGCCATGGGATAAAGGAAATACAGCTTATGGTCTCCTTTATCAATATCTTCAAATATCTTATCTGTATTCTTTAATGATATAAGATAAATAACAATTAGCAAAATTACAATTACAATACTTACATATAGCATAATCATATCCTCATAGCTCAATAGCAATAATTTTATCGATAACACAATAGGTTATAAGATAGATTCCCAATAAAACTGTCATGACTATAGCACCAAACAGATTATGATATAGGGGATCTAAAAGTCCAGGAGAAGTAACCCATAGGTAGCATAATATCCCCGCTGGAACCAGCTTCATAATAGTTGCTTCAAATTTCTTAGCTGCAATTAAAGTAATAATCTCCCCCTTTATCTCTAGCCTATCGCTAATTAGGCTACCTGTGGTCTTAATAACTTGTATAATGTCACCTCCTGTTCGCTTTGCTGTAGAGAAAACTTCTGCAAAGCTTATAATGTCTTCTATCTTACTACGTTCACCAAAATCACTTAAGGCTTTTTCCACAGTAATATTCATCTGTATCTGATTAATCAGGTAGATAAATTCCTTAATAATCATAGCTCCTCCAGGATAAATATGCCGTAAATCCTTCGCAGCCTCTATAAATGCTTGCTCAGCACTATAGCCAGCACTTAAGGCAGCAGACAGACTATTAATACCATCCCGAAATTCAATGTTAAGCTGCCACTTTCTTTTATTAATTAGCTCCTTTCTCTTCCTTTTATAATAAGGAAAAATTAAGGGACATAATAAAATATTACCAATAATGCTTTTATAAAAAAGACTACCCAATATCAGTGCTACTACAAACCCTTCTAGTATATATATTAGTTTTTCTCGAAATGAAAAAATGTAGATATCATAATCTGTAACCATCTATGCTCCTTTCTTGAGAAATAATTCCTTCTGAAATTTCTAAAGCCTTATACCTGCCCTATTAAGCTTTTCTGTATATATAAGGTCATTTACCTTCTCTAGTTTTCCTATTATCTTTTTATTATCACCCCCTTCTTCAGTAAATTTGTAGAGCGGGTTTAGTATAATTTCATTATCTTTAAAGTCCATAACCTCTGTAATTTCCAACACCCTTCTTGACTTATCCCTTAATCTGCCCAGATGTACAACTATATCTATGGCAGAGGCTATCTGTCTACGGATTGCCAATAGGGGAATATTTGCTCCAAGAATTACTAGGGATTCAAGTCTATGTAACATGTCTTCCGGCGAATTAGCATGTCCGGTAGAAAGTGAACCATCATGTCCTGTGTTAAGAGCCTGGAGCATATCTATTGCTGCCTCATCCCTTACCTCACCAACTATAATCCGGTCTGGGCGCATCCTAAGAGAGGTTTTGATCAAGTCTCTTATTGAGATTTGATTGTTACCTTCTGCATTACCGTTTCTTACCTCCATGCGAACAAGGTTGATAACATTACGTAGCTGTAGCTCTGCAGAGTCCTCAATAGTTACAATTCTTTCATTACTGGGAATATAGTTAGATAAGACATTAAGAAATGTTGTTTTACCGGAACCGGTTCCACCACTGATAAAGATGTTATATCTAGAAATTACAAGCTTTTCTAATAGCTCTGCCACCTCCATACTTATTGATTCATATTCAATTAGCTGATTTATGGTAATTGGGTTTTCAGGGAATCTTCTTACAGTTATTACAGGCCCATCTAGTGCTATAGGTGGAAGTACTATATTTATTCTTGATCCATCATCTAATCTTGAATCTACAATTGGGTTAGAAGCATTTACAATACGGTTAGACTGAGATACAATTTGCTGAACTACATCCTCTAATTTCTCCTTTGACTCAAATTGTTCTTGGCAGCGGGATATCTCTCCATTTCTTTCAATAAATATATTCTTATAACCATTTACCATAATTTCAGTAATGGTAGGATCCTCAATCATATCCTGCAAAATATCTAGCTTACGTATGGAATTGAAAATATTCTTTCGTAATCTTCGCTTCTCCTCCATACTGATAAACTTCTCCCTACCCTTTTCCACCAATATCTTATCAATAGAACTAAGTAGCTCCCCGTCAGTTATCTCAGATGTTAGATCAATGCTTTCAAGAACATCCTTTTGAAGCTTTTCCTTTAAGTAACTCATAGCTCCCCCAATCCTTTTCTTACTTTCCTTCCATATCAAGTACAGGAAGTTTTACTATATGATGGTTTAATTGCTCCACTTTAATACCTGTAAGTCCCATTTGTCTTTCCCATTCCTTCTCTATACGCTCCTCATAAGGCCCATCTCTTATGGCTATGTAGACCTCATCACTGCTACTTAGGATTTCCATAGAAGCCTCCGTATATATTCCAAGATAGAAGATAATCTGCTGGTATTCCTTACAGTTCTTAATTTCTTCTAATAGTCTGCTTACATCCTCTCTACTTATTGAAAGCAAATCAAAACCATGACTTGGGCCTGAAAGATAGGATAATCTTTCCCAGTAATTAATATAGGCCTTTAGCTGCTCCATATGGTCTATGTTGCTTTCCTTCAGATAGTATAAAAATTCTGACATTGATAACTTGCTATTCTCCCCTTGAATCACAAACCCTGTAGGTAGTTGTTCAAATGAGACAAAGAGCACCTTCCTCCTATTGGACAGCTCCTTGGCCATTGACCAGGCATAGGATATCTTCTCTTCACCGGGTATCGGCGAAAAAACCGTTATAAGATTAGCCTCACCAAACTCTGATTGCTGATTGACATCCTCAAGCCGAGTATATTGTGATAAAAGCTCAGTTCCTATCTTTTGTGCCGATTGGTATTTATAGATTATCTCTTGTTTGTTCTTTCCTTGCCTCATATCAGCAGAAAGCCAAATAATATATTTTATATTATCCTTTGGTAAATCCTCAGGGGAAGATTCCCCTCCATATAAAAGGATCTCAACAGACTGATATTTCAAAAAATCAAGTAAACTCTCCTCTTTAGTAAACAACATAATCTCGAAACCCTCCCACTTAAGGGTTTTTAAAAACTCCAATAAACGGGATGCATATAAAACATCCGTATCAAAAACTGCTAATAGCTTTTCCAAGACTACACCTCCTCTTAAGAAAAACCTATTATATATATTCATATTAGTTGGGTATAAAGGATTTAAAACAGATTAACAAAATAGTTAACAAAATGAATTAGCCTGACGGCTTAGATATATGGAGAAGAGTTGTGACTATAATACATAATTTTATACTATATGTCAATATTTTGCTTTTGCCCTGTCTTCTTTTTGTATTGTTCTACAAAAATTGTTTCCCTATAAGGGTGAATTGCACAAATCTATTTAGATAGAGTAATAAAAGGCCAGTCCATACAATAATATAAATCCAGGAAGACCCAAAAAACCATTTGATAAAATACTAAAGGCATTAATTCCAACCGAAATCTTATAGCCGCTTATGCCAAGTACAAAATCTAGAAGATAGATTCCTGCAGTTCCTACACATACTCTTAGGAAGAAGCTCATTATAAGATCTGGCCTTTTTTTAACAATGCATACTCCAATAAGAGCTAAGCATATTATTATTATTGCTGCTAATATAATACTTTCCAATTTGTCCTCCCTCACTCTCTACCATATTATAACTAAACCTATAATATTTATATACAACTTTAACCATTTTATTCTAACTAAAAGAATAAATGGTTTATTGTTTGACTATACTATTAACATAATACTAGGGAAAGAGATGGTGAACATGAAACTATTCTCCAGAAAGAAGCCCCCCCGTGAGGATCTCCTGATAAAGGAAATTAATAAAACAAAGCACGCGTTAGATGCTGCCTATTCCCAGTTCGAATATGTGGTTGACCCTGATTTAATTGATAGCTGTATATATGAATTAAATGCCATACAAAATCGATACAAGTATTTACTAAAGCAGGCTAAGGCCTCCGGCAAAACCTTTGTCGAGACAAAATCCTAAACAAAACAGGCAGCCCTTCTTGGGCTGCCTGTTTGTATATTTTTTATGCAATAAATCCTCGGTTTTTATCAGCAGGATCAATAAAGGTTTCGTTTAAGGTTCCCCTTCCGTAGGTTAAGCCTGCGTATAGCTGCTGAGTATTGCGCATCATAGGACCATTTTTGTCAGCCCTACTTACTTCCTTAAACCCTATCAAAAGCTTATTAAGGGTCTCCTGTGCACTTTTCAGAGGTAAAGGATTTTGCTTTATTATAGCCGTTATTATCTGCTTATTTGTATAGAGATACAGGCTTAGTAAATCATAAGAAATCTTATATTTATAATCTAAGGCTACTATTAGCTCATTTACACTTTTTTGTGCTCCCTTAAGCTCCTTATGAAAATCAATTATGTTATTTTCTGCAAATGACTTCTCTGCCTCTTCAATCTGCACTAATGTCATTTCATAAAGAATAACAACTAATTCACTTCGGGATGCCTGAGTTATACGAGCAGTAAAGTACCCAATTGCCTCTTTCTTCATCTTATACCTCCCACATTCTATTGACTAAATGTTATTATTGCTGTAATAGGGATAGTATATTTTGTGGTCTCGTATTAGCCTGAGCCAGCATAGAGGTTCCTGCCTGTGCAAGGACATTCTTCTGTGTGTACTCTGCCATTTCTCCCGCCATGTCAACATCCTCAATTCGGGATAAGGATTCTGTCATATTTTCAGATGTCACATCTAGATTAGATATAGAGTGCTCTAGGCGATTCTGATATGCTCCAAGCTTTGATCTTATAGCTGAAATCTCATTGATGGCTATGTCAAGCAAGGCAATTGCTTTTTGAGCCCCATCTGCAGTTCCTATATTAATCTTATCTATTCCAAGTGTCTGAGGGGTTACCTTAGGTATGCGAACAGACATAGTCTGTCCTTCATTAGCACCAATTTGAAGATCCATGGGGCCTGCATCTAATACTGACACCACAATTCCTTCCTCGGTTCCTGCAGCCGTAATTGAACCATCCGTGGGTTCGGCGGAAGAACTACTTATCTTTGTGTCCTGGAATTTTGTTCCCACAGTACCTGGATCTACTTCAAATACCATCTTAAAGTTGTTTCTATCAGAGACCGTGACCTTATTTCCACGGACAGAAACTGTAGCAGTATTCTCAAAAAGTGAATCAGGCTTAACTATAGATAAGTCAATTTCTGCCTTAGAATCAGTTCCACTAGCCTTTGCACCTGCTACTGTTAAGCCGAGCAAGTCACACAGTTTAGGCTTATCACAGTGTATATCAATCTTCTGATCAGAGCCATAATCCCTGGATACAAAGGCCAATAGATTTCCCTCTTCCAGCTGTTTACTGGCATAACCAGCTAGCTCCGGATTCTCTGTTAATGATGGCTGTGTTGTTAAATCATTTTCAGTTGCAAACACATTAATATTAACATTATCGCAGGCATCTCTGAGCTTCTGGAACACTTCATCTATTGTATCACCTTCGTTAACCTTAACAGTTTCTCCATTTACATTAATAGAACCGGCCTCATCCGCAGTAATTTTACGGGTAGTAGTTGTATAATCATTACCGTCCTTGTCTGTACCAAAATCGGCAATAGCATTTCCTAGCACTGCTGCCTGTCTAGCATCCTGTGTTATTTTAATTGCATAGTTTCCAACTGATACAGTATCAGATAAGGAAATCAAGCTAACGCTATTATTACTGGAAAATGATTTTCTGTCTATATTACCATCCAAAAGAGTCATGGTATTAAACTCCGTGGTTTCTGATATACGGGTAATTTCTTCACTTAATTGATCAATTTCCGCTTGAATAGCTATTCTATCCTCAGTTGTATATATGCCATTGGCTGACTGAACTGATAGCTCCCTCATTCTTTGTAGCATAGACTCTACTTCTATAAGAGCCCCCTCTGCTGTCTGTATTACAGATATACCATCGGAAGCATTTCTAGAAGCCTGCTCCAATCCTGAAATCTGTGTTCTCATTTTCTCTGAAATTGCAAGTCCAGCTGCATCATCTGCTGCGCTGTTAATACGATAACCGGAGGATAACTTCTCCAAGCTGGCATCTAATAGCTTATTGGTTCTAGAGAGTTGATTATTAGCTTTTAAAGCCGAAATATTATGATTAATTCTCATGTTCTTCACAATCCTTTCTTCGGGCTGCCATGCCCCTCCTTGAACCAATGGACAGCAATTATTTTATATGTTTTCAGCTACATCCATGTGCCGATTATAACGATTTAGTTTGAGTACAAATCAACAGACTCTTCAGCTAGCTGTATCATATTAATCATAGCCCTTGCTATTCGATACAAAAGCCTTTCATTTTCAGGGTTATTATCCCCTTCAAGATCCTGGGGACTTTGATATGTACTAAAGGAATCCATTCCCTGCTGTAGGCAGAAATTCAACTGCTTGACATCAATGTCTTCCTCCTGCAAAGTTGATTCTAGAGGAGCACGTTGTGATTCTAATATCCTAAGACCTTCAATATAATCACAAGTAATATAACCACTTAGAACCTTGTCCTTTAAGGTGGCTTCAGCCTTTATACTTCCTAGCTTGTCTGATGAAAGTGTAACAGCAACCTTTCCTCCAGCAGCTTTACCTCTGATTATAGTCAAATTAATATTAGTAATTCTACCGTTAGCTTCAATGGGAATATGATAAAACTCCTTCTTTGCTAAAGTATTAATAAAATGGATCTGCCTTCCCATACTCTTTAGGTCAGTTAGCTTAGTATGATCTATCTGATCCCTTGCAGACTCATGGTTGATAACAGCCTTCACTTCTTGTTCTAACTGTTCATAAGCTTCACTCATGATTTTATTGTCGATTAATGTATCGGATAGTTCTGGGTTTTTCTGAAGATGCATTTCTGACTTTTGTTCCTTTTCTTCTTCTTTACTAGCATTTAAGCCAAAAAGCTTCTTAAATCCCGTCCCTTTGTTACTTAAAATCTGCCCAGCTAGTATTAAATTAGTTATAGTATTGGGAAGCTTAAAATCATTAAGAAATCGAATAGCTTGATCACTGTTACTATATATTAATCGTAGCTCTTTTATTTTATCATTATAATATGCTTGATTCTCTCCTGAACCCTGGTCACTGTTCTTTATCTGCTCCAAGACCTGTTCAATGGGCATATTTCCTATTGTATCCCATATGTCAGTCCCCCTTGTCCCCTCTCCCTTGGAGTCAGAGTCCAAGGCTTCCATCCTTTGTTGAAGCCGCTGTAATTTCTCTGGTGTCAGGCCATCTATAAGTTGCTTAACTATAGAATTTTGAATCTCCTCCTGAACTGCTGAGTCCTGATTAAATACTGCTTCTAGTTGATCTGATATGCTTTCCTTTTCAGACGAAATTCTATCAAGAACCCCAAATTCCTTATCAACCTTATAGTCCATTTGTCCCTTTTTATTAGTTCTAAGGGCTGTTAAGAGGTGATTTAAGGTAACCTCCTGATTAGATTTAATTAATGCTCCAAGGGCTGCGCCGTCAGATTTATCTACCTGATATAGTAATCTATATATACCAATATAAGCTTTTCTCTCCTCCTCTGATATGTCCTTATCCTTCTCCAGTTTATATAGATATGAGCTATATTTATCAAGAGATGAATAACCCTGCTCCTTTAAGTCCTCAATACGGCTATTTAGGTCATCTATGGGCATATTAAGCGGATTTATACCTTCCTTGATTATATGAACAGTTACCTCGGGATTTAGGTTCTGAATAAGATACTCCACCCTAAGGTCATAAGCTTTAACCTGTTCTATAGTTTCCTTTGTTATCTCCATTTGGTTATAGGCCAGAATTCTTATAGCTCTTTTGTTGTATTCTGTATCCTCGATATTCATTTCCTCCATAAGAGATCCCAAGTTATCAAATGCCTTCTTGATACTGTCTCCATACTCAGCTTTGGGCCTTGTAAGCAAGGGTTCATACGCTTCCTTTGCCTTTTCTAGTTCTGATATAAGTGCTTGTCCCTTGTCTAGTAAGCTAGAGACTGTTTCCCTGCTCCTATCATTAAGAGTCCTTCCAAGTACTTGGATGGGGATGGCTTTTAACTGATCTATACTTGCTGTGGTCGCATGCAAAAGATCAATAGCCTCTTCCAGGGATTGGGAGCCAGTCTGATTATATAGCTCCTTATAATATATTTCTTCCTCAAGCCTTAGCTTATCAACTATCCTCTCTAAGGCTTGAGTGTCTATATTAAATCCTTTTTTCTCTAAGCGAATTGCAGCTTCTTTTATCATCTTTAGTCGAATTTCTTCTAGCTGTCTTTTAGCAGTAAGCTCCCTGCCTCTTCCATCCCTTGATTGCTCTTCATAGGTTATATCAAGCTTATCCCTATCTATTAATGCAACCTCTCCTGGTAAGGCTCCTTCCCTCATTCCCTTTATAACCTTATCAAATATTTCATCCTTGTTATAGGTCTTAGTTAATTTCTCAAGACCTATTAGTTGGTTAATACTATCTATATTAATAGGAATATCGTTTTCTATTAGCCACTTGGATCCCTGAAGTATTTCATTGTCCACTATAATACCGGCCTTCTCTATAATTTCCTTAACCTGCCCCTCAAGCTCCTTCCATTCTGAATCACTAAGCTGCTTAGGGGAATCATTACTCTGGCTGCTATATCTTGCCTTATATAGGTTGTCAATGGTTGGTGAAAGCCTCCTTTGAAATAGATATAATAAATCATTTTTATTTAAAATAGGTATACATTCACTTAAGGTTAAGGCTATACTGACCCTATCAAGGGATTCCTTTGTAACTGGAAGATTTTCCTCCTCCATTTTATCCTTAATGTTTTCCTCAGATATGCTACCAGAAGCCTTTATAGACTTTGTCTTTGTACTGGCTCTACCTTCACTATAATCCTTAATTACAGAAATAGCATTTGACAAGGATTCTATGGTTAAATCCTCAACCTTAAAGCCCTCTTCCTCCAGCCTTTTATAATCCTGTGCTGTTAATCTATTAAGAATATCTTCCATCTGACCTTTGCTTGTCTGATAGGATTCGTCTCTTTTGCGCTGTCCAACAGAATGGCCCTTTCTAGATAATAATATGTCTCCATCAGTATTGGGTTGCATTGTAAAAGCTCTTGCTTTATTAGAAGAAAATAATTGTTTATTTTCTTTAACATCAAGAGCATCTTTTTTTTCTTCTTCCTGTATCCTTGCGCTAATAGCTTGAGATTGGCGCAACACTTCTATAATTAAGTCTAATCCCTTATCTGTTATTGTGTTAGTTCTCATTTATATATCAAATCCTTCCCAGGTGTCATATAATTGGCTTTTAATTATATTTTCTTTAATTTTTTACAATGTCTGTTATAATTAATTCATTACAGCTTATATTTCGGCTTTTAACAGATAAAACTTAAGAGGATATCAATTGGTGACCTATGAAATGGGCAATACGATATTTTTACTTCTTATGACATCTTAGTGAGAATAAACTTTAGAAAGTATAATGATATTAAATTTGGAGGTTGGAATGTTTATAAACAAAATAAAACTATTATTATTACTAGGTGTATTATCTTTTACCATGATTTTAAGTGGTGGATGCAAACGATTAACATCTTCACAGGACCAACAAAGTCAATTTGATGAATTTATCTATGATCTTTTTGTTGAAGATGTTCAGTCTGACACAATTTCATTAAATTATACTCTTTCTCGGCCTGAGGACTATGGAATCAAAAGGACTAAAGCCACCCTGGGTGAGTTTAGTGCAAGTACAATGAAGGATGCAGTGGGCTACACAAAAGAGAGGCTTAAGGATCTACAAAGTTTTGACTTTAATAAGCTAACTCCTGATCAACAGCTAACCTATGATATTTTGAAATATTATATGGAGCAAGAACTCGAATTAGGTAATTATATTTACTATACGGAATCTCTTGGACCAACAACTGGTTTGCAGGCCCAGTTGCCTATTTTACTTGCAGAATATAATTTTTATGATAAGGATGATATCGACAGTTACCTAGAGCTCCTGCCCTGTGTCTATGATTACTTTGAAGATATCGCAGAATTTGAAAGAGAAAAGTCCAAGCAAGGTTTATTTATGACTGATGCTGTGGCAGATAGGATTATAGAACAAGCTGAAGCCTTTATATCTGTCCCTGAGGATAACCTGCTTATTGAATATTTTGATGAGAAGGTTGACTCCTTTAATGATCTATCACAAAAAGAGCTAGATAATTATAAAAAGCAAAACCTTCAGGGGGTTCAAGAATATATTATACCCTCCTATGAGCTCTTAATTGATGTTCTCCAGGAGCTTAAGGGAACCGGAGTTAACAATGGTGGTCTATATCATTTCCCCGATGGTAAGGCCTATTATGAAGCTCTTGCCAAGTTTAAAACTGGCTCTGATAAAAGTATGACCGAACTTATTGATCTACTGGATACCTCCATTGCAGATGGTATTCTTGCTATAACTAAACTGGCTGTTGCCGAACAATCCCTTATAGAAAAATTTGATGGATTTTCTGGATTTCCCTTGACGGATCCTGAGGATATCTTAGGGGATTTAAAACAAGCAATTCTTGTTGATTTTCCAGAGCCTGTTGACGTTAACTGTGATATCAAATATGTTCATGAATCCTTATCAGACTATTTAAGTCCTGCCATGTATCTAGTTCCTGCTATTGATAATTATACTAACAATAATATCTACATAAATGGAAATGATAGCGATACCTTATCAACAATATATACGACGGTTGCCCATGAAGGTTATCCTGGTCATCTCTATCAAAATGTATATTTTAAAAGCCAAAATCCTGCTCCTATTAGAAACATCCTTGATTTTATTGGCTACGCTGAAGGATGGGCCACCTATGTAGAATATTACTCTTATGAGCTTTCAGGAATTGATAAGGACTTAGCCTCCTTGTTTAAGATAAATAATGAATTGATTCTTATGATGTATGCTAGGGCAGATATAGGCATTCATTATGAGGGATGGGACAAATCATATGCTGTAACCTATATAAATGGCTTTGCAGGTGATGAGGATATCTCCACAGAAATTTATGAAACTCTTCTAGAAGAGCCTGCTGTCTATCTTCCATATGCTGTGGGTTACTTAGAGATTTTGGAGCTTAGGGATATTGCCGAGAAAGCCCAAGGCGAGAATTTTAATCCAAAGGATTTCCACAAGTTTCTCCTAGATATAGGTCCTGCTCAATTTAGCATAATCGAAGATAATATTATGCTTTGGTTAGATAATGACACCAGCCGCTGATGATATAGTTTCATGGGGCTATTTCATAATATCAAAGCGACATATCTATATTCCCTAAGTACAAATTTAGGCGGACAATTACCTCTATTTGTATGGTCGTTACGGACGATAAGTCCGGAAAAGACATACAAATTACAGTATATTGTCCGCCTAATCAGCGTATGTTGAAATATAGATGTGTCGCTGGCAATTATGAAACAGCCCCATGAATTAACTGATTTCTGCTCCTGAAGGCATTGGTCTTTCAGGAACCATTAATGCCAGGTTACCCTCTGCATTTTCTGCACACAGTAGCATTCCCTCTGATATAAGTCCAGCTAAGGTTGCCGGCTTAAGATTAACAATAACCATAACCTTCTTTCCTACCATTTCTTCTGCGGTATAGTTGGCTTTAATCCCTGATACAATCTGCTTTACCTCAGAGCCTATCTTAACCTGGGAGCATAAAAGCTTCTTGGATTTCTTAACCTCTTCACAGGCAATAATTTCACCTATCTGAAACTGTAGCTTAGCAAAATCATCGTAGGTTATTTCCGGCTTTGCTTCAATATCTATAGCATCTGTGGCTGCCTCCTCTTGCACTGTTTTACTAGCTTGATCCTCCACCTCTTCATTATTCTCGGCCTTTGCTGCTTCTACCTGCTCCAGAACCTCTTTAATATCCAGTCTTGCAAATAATATTTCTGGTTGAGATGTTACCTGTGTTCCAGATGGATACAAGCCATATTCCTTTATTTCTTCAATAGTTCTCTCTCTAGCTGATAGCTGAGAAAAAATTCTGTCTGCAGTCTCGGGCATAAAGGGCTTTAATAGGCTAGTTCCAATACAGATGCTCTCTACAAGATTATAGAGAACAGTTTCAAGTCGAGCCTTCTTATCCTCATCCTTAGCCAATATCCAAGGCATGGTTTCATCAATATATTTATTACAGCGCTTAAACAAGTTGAATATTTCACTGATTGCATCTGCAACTCTAAGCTTCTCCATTTTAGAAATAACCTTGCCGGGTGTTTCTAGTGCCCGCTTAATTAGCTCTCCATCTACTGCTTCAGTTACCTTGCCATCACGTACAATACCATCAAAATATTTATTTGACATAGATATAGTTCTATTTACAAGATTACCTAGTGTATTGGCAAGTTCGGAATTAATCCTTTCGACTAATAGCTCCCAGGTGATAATTCCATCATTGTCAAAGGGCATCTCATGTAGAACAAAATACCTTACTCCGTCCACTGAAAATAGCTTAACTAAGTCCTCTGCATATAAAACATTTCCCTTTGACTTACTCATCTTATCCCCTGCATTTCCCTGGAGAAGCCACGGATGACCAAATATCTGCTTTGGAAGAGCTACATCTAATGCCATAAGCATAATTGGCCAATAAATCGTATGGAATCTTAATATATCCTTACCAATAAGATGTAGATCTGCAGGCCAATATTTCTTAAACTGCTCACTGCTGTTACCATCTGCATCATAACCGATTCCAGTAATATAATTACTTAGGGCATCGAGCCATACATAAACTACGTGCTTATCATCAAAGTCTACGGGAATACCCCATTTAAAGGAGGTTCTAGATACACACAAATCCTGTAGTCCAGGTATAAGGAAATTATTCATCATCTCATGCTTCCTAGATTCAGGCTGAATAAATTCAGGATTCTCATTAATATGAGCTATCAAACGATCTGAATATTTACTTAGCTTCAAAAAATAAGCCTCCTCTTTAGCTTGCTGAACCTCTCTGTTACAATCAGGGCATTTACCATCCTTAAGCTGTGAAGAGGTAAAGAATGACTCACAAGGGGTACAATACATGCCCTCATAGTAACTCTTATATATGTCTCCCTGCTTATATAATCTTTTAAATATCTTTTGTATCTGCTCTACATGATCCGCATCAGTAGTTCGGATAAATTTATCATAGGAGGTGTTCATCAAATCCCAGTTCTCCTTAATGCTACCTGCAATTTGATCCACGTAATCTTGAGGGCTAATACCTACCTCTTTTGCCTTTTGTTCGATTTTCTGACCATGCTCATCAGTTCCAGTTTGATAAAATACATCATAGCCTTCCCATCTCTTAAATCTAGCTATGCTATCCCCTAATACGATTTCATAGGTATTACCTATGTGGGGCTTGCCTGAAGTATAGGCTATGGCTGTTGTAATATAATACGGCTTCTTACTCATGATTTCTTCCTTTCTATTATGGTTGTCTTTCTTTGTATTATTCTTTGTTTTTATCATAATAGGACTAACTTTCCTATTATACAAGAAAGGGTTTCGCTTGCGGAACCCTCGCGCCAAGCGCGGCCAGCTTGCTGGCTAAATACAAAACGCGCGAGTGCGCATCCTTGCGGAGCATTTTTATATAATAGGACGAACTTTCCTATTATATAAAAAAATCCCCCATCTTTATTATATAAAGACGAGAGGAATTCCCGTGGTACCACTTTAATTTACCTATATCTTGCGATAATAGGCCTTTGTCGCTGCCTTTACAGCCTAGCATTATAACGGATGCTACCGTCACAGCCTAAAAATTCCTTCCTCGGTGTGCTGCTCCAAGACCATCTTCATTAGCTTAACGTGAATCTCCCCTTCTCAGCTACCAGGGTTCTCTGTTGACCACTCCACTAATTACTCTTCTCTTCATTGCTTTTAACCTTATATTTAAATTAAAGTATAGCATTTGTTTTTACTGTTGTCAAATACTAACATGACTATTTCTCCAGATTCCCTTACAAATAATGACTAACCTTGGTGCATATCTTATAATATTATGCTATAATCTTATGATAAGTAATTGATAGTCATGAAGGAGGCCATATGAAAGAAAATAATACACCAATTAAGTATACAAAGCTTATAACTATTAAGCTTTTCCTACTTATAATTGCATTATTCCTATTAGCTGGGGCTTGTACAAAAAAAGAAGGGGACCAGCTTATTGACCCCGTGGGGGACCAGCTTATTGATCCTGTGGAGGACCAGCATAGTGAAACAAATATAAGTCCAGATGATAAGTCCCTTGAAGATAAGAGCCTTACTGATAACAATATTATGGATAATAAGAATTCAGAACCCCATATTTTCGTTAATCCAGAGGGTAGCTCTTTAGATACCCGTATATTAGTTCCAGAGGGATTTGTCCGTGTTCCCTCATCAACCGAAGAAATAACAGGCTTTATTAGAACCCTACCTTTAAAGAACCATGATAGCCAGGTCTTTACCTATAAGGGCTCACCTATTAATAATCAGGATAATCACGTTGCTATATTTGATATTACTGTAGGAGAAAGGGATTTGCAACAATGTGCGGATTCCATTATGCGTATATATGGAGAATATTATTGGTCCCTTCAAAAATATGATGAAATTGCTTTTCATCTAACCAATGGCTTTTATATGGAATATTCCAAATGGAGAGACGGGAATCGCATAGTAGTAGATGGAAATGATGTTCGTTGGAATTTATCTTCATCCTATAATGATTCCTATGAATCCTTCTTAAAATACATGGAAATGGTATTTTCCTATGCTGGAACTCTTTCCCTAACAGCTGAAAGCACCACCATTTCATTGGAGGACTTACTTCCCGGAGATATTCTTCTTGAGGGGGGTAACCCTGGACATTGTGTAATGGTTATAGATATGGCCTATGATGAAGCTGGTAATCGCTGCTTTTTATTAGCACAGGGTTATATGCCTGCTCAGGATTTTCATATACTTACAAACCCTCTTCATCCCCAAGATCCTTGGTATTATGAAGCAGAGATGGACTATCCAATTAGAACTCCTTCCTGGACCTTCGATGAAGGCTCTATAAGGCGTTGGTCCGAATTCAACCTAAAGGAGTGGTATGGAAAGACCCCCTCTGTACTTCCTGATCAGGTCCTTAATACAGATAACCATAATCAAGTATCTCTTCTAGCCGCAGGTGACAATCTAATCCATATTGAAGTAGTAAATAGCGGTAAACAAGAAGATGGTACTTATAATTATGACCATTTGTATGATGAAATTATGGAGGAGATTGAGGCTGCGGATATAGCAGTTGTGAATCAAGAGACTATATTGGGCGGAGAACAGTTCTCGTATTCCGGTTATCCTGCCTTTAATTCTCCAACAGAAATTGGAGAAGCCTTAGTTGATGTGGGTTTTGATGTGGTTCTTCATGCAACCAACCATACTATGGACAAGGGAGAAAAGGGGATTAATAATACCTTTGATTTTTGGTCTAATTACCCCGATATATCTATCTTAGGTATAAATAAATCCAAAGATGACCGTAATAGGATTTCAATAATTGAAAAAAATGGCCTTAAAATTGCTATGCTTAATTATACCTATAGCTTAAATGGCTACCAGCTTCCTGATGATAAACCCTACCTTGTAAATATGCTTGATAAAAAACAGATGGAGAAGGATATTAAGAAAGCCCATGAAGATGCAGATTTTGTTATTGTTTTTCCCCATTGGGGTACAGAATATGTCTATGAGCCTGTCAATTCTCAAAAAGACCTAGTGAATTTTTATTATGAACTTGGTGTGGATTTGGTGATTGGAACCCATCCTCATGTCCTTCAGCCTGTAGAGTGGGTTACCACTAATCCGGAACATAAGATGCTGGTATACTATTCCTTAGGAAATTTCTTATCTTATCAAAAAGAAGCTCCTCGTATGCTTGGAGGAATTGCTAATGTGACAATAACCAAGGATAATTCAGGTACATATATCAGTGATGCTTCTATCACTCCTATTGTTACACATTATGAAAATGGCCCTGCAGATTATAACTATGGTATATACAAGCTCTCTGAATACTCTTCTGAGCTAGGTGATATTCACGGTGTTTCAGACATAGCAAGGCAAGGACGTTTTTCTTATGAAGAAATCTTACATATTGCCAAAAAAGTTTTAGGTGCCTGGTACTGATCCTTAGGTAAAATTATCCACTGTAGAAAAAAATAAGATTGGCCAAAAAGGTGCTCACCATTTGAGCACGTTTCAGCCAACCTTATTTTTATTTATATACCTTCGCTCCCCCAGCCTCGCTTCTCCGGTTCATACCTTCTCGAGTACTAACCTTCTCTAGAGTACCAAGATTTAGCTAAAATGTCAATATGTTTTGATTTTTCTGCCATAAAATCATGATAATGCATAAAAGAATTTACTATTTATGCCTATTGCTGTCTGGTATAACCATTAGGGTTCTTTTTTTGCCAATTATATGAATCCCTACACATCTCCTCTATATCTCTTTCTGCTTTCCAGCCCAACTCACGATGAGCCTTAGATGGATCAGCATATGATACAGCTATATCTCCAGGTCTTCTATCCGTAATAATATATGGAAGCTTTTTATTACATGCCTTCTCATAATTATGAATTATCTCTAATACGCTATAGCCTCTTCCGGTTCCTAGATTATAGGTAACCAGACCTGGCTTCTCCATAAGCTTTTCAATTGCCTTTATATGACCTAGGGAAAGATCCACTACATGTATATAATCTCTAACTCCTGTTCCATCTGGTGTATCGTAATCATTACCAAATACATTGATCTTATCAAGTATTCCCATACCTACCTTAGCAATATAGGGAACTAGATTGTTAGGAATACCATTCGGATCCTCTCCAATCTCTCCACTTTCATGGGCACCGATGGGATTAAAATACCTTAGTATTGCTATATTAAAGTCACTATCAGCAGCATACAAATCTCTAAGAATATCCTCTATCATAAGCTTTGTTCTTCCATAGGGATTAGTTGCAGATAGGGGAAATTCCTCTGTTATGGGTACTGTGGTGGGATCTCCGTATACTGTTGCCGAGGATGAAAAAACCAAATTCTTTACTCCTCTTTCGCCCATGACCTCCAAAAGATTTATCGTCCCTGTAATATTGTTCTTATAATACTGAAGTGGTAGCTTACAGGATTCCCCTACAGCCTTTAGACCTGCAAAATGTATTACTGCATCAATCTTCTCCCAGCTAAATATCTTTTGTAATGCCTCTCGGTCAAGGATATCATTTTCATAAAATTTTATGGTTTTTCCACTAAGCTTTTCAACCCTCTTAATTGATTCCATGCAGGAATTACTTAGATTGTCAATAACCACAACATCATATCCAACCTTAAGAAGTTCTAAATTTGTATGGCTTGCAATATATCCAGCACCACCAGTAACTAATATTTTCATAATTGTCTCTCCTTGTATAAATTCTCTGCAATATAGACTTGCTGAACTGCATAAAATTTCTTTCTATTTTCGATATTTTTTTCATTCATATCTAAAATCAGTTTCTATATTATCTTTTACTTAATTTCCTATCTACCTATTACATTAAATTATAATCCTTTGTCCTTCAAATATCAAACATAGAAAAATACTAAGATAATCCTTGATAAATACCCTTTCTACATGTATTCTGTATATACGGAGGACAAGGAAATGAATCAACAGCTATTTCATAAGGTATGTGATCAGGTAATCGGGCAAGAACAAGGCTTAATGGGCATAGGAACTCTAAGCGAAAAGACAGTGCACTCCGTCCTAAAGCATTATTATGAGTCCAATATTCTCAATCACGAAATAAAAATAGATGGATTTGTAGCAGATATATTTAATGGTCATGAGATTATTGAGATACAAACCCGCAGCTTTGATAAATTAAGAAGAAAGCTTCCCGTCTTCTTAGAACATTACCCTGTAACTATTGTTTATCCAATCCCTTATACTAAGTGGATTCGTTGGGTGAATCCTCAGACAGGAGAAATTTCTTCTCCAAGGAAATCACCTAAAAGAGGTAGCCCTTATCTTATATTTCCTGAGCTTTATAAGATAAAAAGTCTCCTTACCATACCAGGTCTTAAGCTTAAAATTGTACTACTTAATATGGAGGAATATCGTTTTTTAGATGGCTGGAGCACTGATAAGAAGAAGGGCTCAACCCGTTGCGATCGTATTCCAACTGATATTATACAAGAATTATCTATTTTAGAGCTTGATGATTACCGCCTTCTTATACCAGAGATGTTGGAAGAAGAATTTACTGTAAGGGATTATAAAAAGGCCTCCGGTCTTTCAGCTGCTGCTTCAAACACCGCTGTTCATATCCTAAATTATGTAGGTAATATTCAAAGAATTGGAAAGAAGGGGCGAGCTTATCTTTACACCAGAAAGTATTAACCAGGTAAGTTATATGCAAAGCTACACTGTATATTTGCCTGAAAAATTAATAAAATAAAAGGAGGTATAGAGGTTTTTAGTGACAACCTCTAGTAAATATTTATGAGTACAGAAAACGCAGAAAATATTCAAAGCAATGACAATAACACAGAAAATGTTATTGAAGAAATGCCAACGCCCTCCATGGACGATTTTAAAGATCAGATTGATAAGTCTTTTAAAAAGGTTGCAGAGGGTGATCTTGTAAAGGGTGTTGTAATCGGCATAACAGAAACTGAGGTAACCTTGGACCTGGGATATTATACTGAGGGTATTATTAAGCTTGAAGAGCTTAACAATGATCCTAGCTTTTCTATAAAGGCTGATGTTTCCCTAGGTGAAGAAATGTTCGGAATTGTATTAAATAGCGATAACGGAGAAGGTAATATTCTTATGTCTAAGAAACAGGCTGATGATATT
>CAZMYP010000001.1:71884-81178 GCA_964570535.1 uncultured Herbinix sp. | reverse complement strand
AGCCAGCAAGTTGGCTGCGCTCGGCGCGAGAGTTTCGCAAGCGAAACTCTTTCTTCTAATAATAATCTACAGGTATAGGAGAAATAATGAACCTTAAACACAGATTGATTATAGCTTTTTTAATTATGATAGCTATGCCGATAATTTTGATTTCTATAACGGCAGGTACTATAGTTCGATTTCAGATGGATTCCATTCATGAATCCTATGATGTGGAAGCTAAAACCATACAAGTAATAACAAATCCTACACAGATTCTCAATAGGATAACCAGGGGAATTTTTAATGAGATTAAGCTTTATTCAATTAATTTTCCAGAGCAATTGAGTGATCCTTTATACTACCAAGAGTTAGAGTTGCAGCTGGAGAACAAGCACTCCTTTTTGGTTGTTAGAAAGGATAATAAATTTATATATGTGGGTAACGAGGACAAGCTATCAGTTATAAAAGGTTTGCTCCCAAGCTTCGGAACAGGAAGCACTGAGGTTGATGGAGGAATTTATATAGGAGGAAGGAATCCATTTTTGGTAAAATCTCAGGATTTCATTTTTTCGGATGGTAGATATGGAACTATGTTTGTTGTTACTGATTTAGATGTTCTAATGCCACAGCTTAAGGCAGTAGCAATTCAGAGTGCGATATCTTTTATTATAATATTGTTTTTCACAGCAAGTCTTCTGATCTTTTGGATTTATAGGAGTATTCTAAAGCCATTGAATATTCTAAGAATTGCAACCGACCATATTAAGGAGGGAGACCTTGATTACCCTGTAACAGCTATTACAAGGGATGAGATTGGTCAGCTGTGTGATGATTTTGAAAGCATGAGATTGCGCTTAAAGAAATTGATTGAGGATAGGCTACAATATGAAGATGAAATTAAGGAATTAGTTAGCAATATATCTCATGACCTAAAAACACCTCTTACTGCAATTAAAGGATATTCCGAGGGGCTCATGGACGGTGTGGCCGACACCACAGAAAAGCAGGACAAATATCTAAAGACTATATACATGAAGGCAAATGACATGTCCGTATTGGTGGATGAGTTGGCCTACTATGCCCGGATAGACTGCAACACTATCCCATATACCTTTACAGACATAAGTATAGCTGACTATTTTGAAGACTGTGTAGAAGACCTCTATCTAGAGCTTGAGGTTAAGAATATAAAGGTGAATTATGAGAACCTTTTGGATTATGACGTAAAGGTAATTGCAGATGCTGAGCAGCTTAAGAGAGTTATTCATAATATTATCGGAAATTCGGTAAAATATTTAGATAAACCTGAGGGTAGCATAAACATTAGAATTACGGACAAGGAGGACTTTGTTCAAGTAGATATAGATGATAATGGAATTGGCATACCTTTTGATGAATTACCCTTTGTATTTGATCGCTTCTATAGGGCAGATGCTTCAAGAAGTACTAAAACAGGAGGTAGCGGCTTGGGGCTTGCCATTGCAAAGAAGGTTATAGAGGATCACTCGGGACGTATATGGGTTACAAGTAAGATGAACGAAGGTACAACCATTAGCTTTACATTAAAAAAATCCGAATAAATTTGCAGACCTTATATTAGTTAGGAGGACTTAGATGAAGATTCTAATTATTGAAGACGAATTAACAATAGCGGAGCTTGAAAAGGACTATCTGGAGCTTTCAGGATTTGAGGTAGAGGTGGAAACCACAGGGGATGTTGGATTAGAGAGAGCGCTCAAGGAGGACTTCAAATTAATAATCCTAGATTTAATGCTACCTAATGTGGATGGATTTGAAATATGTAAGCGGATTCGTGAAGAAAAGAACATTCCTGTTTTAATGGTGTCTGCGAAGAAGGATGATATTGATAAAATACGTGGCTTAGCCATGGGAGCAGATGACTATATTACCAAGCCCTTTAGTCCCAGTGAGCTAGTTGCCCGGGTAAAGGCTCATCTTGCCCGCTATGAAAGGTTAATTGGTTTCGGTCAAAAGGAAAATGAAGTAATAGAAATAAGAGGTCTTAAGATCGACAAGACAGCCAGACGGGTGTTTATAAATGAAGAGGAAAGAGTCTTCACTACAAAGGAATTTGATCTTTTAACGTTTTTGGCGGAAAACCCCAATCGTGTATATACGAAGGAAGAGCTCTTCCGTGAAATCTGGGACATGGAGTCTATTGGAGATATTGCAACGGTAACCGTTCATATCAAGAAGATTCGTGAGAAGGTTGAATATAGCACTTCAAAGCCACAATATATTGAAACTATTTGGGGTGTGGGCTATCGCTTTAAGGTATAAACAAAGGTATAAGCAAACTAAATATATTCTTGACATACATTTAACAATTAGTTAAAATTGTAATAGCCAATTTAAAAGAACTATCTGATAGAGAGGCATTTACTTACAAAATGCATGAACTATCAATCCCTATGACTTAGGCTATACTATTATTGCCTGTGGAATAGGGATTTTATATTAAGGGTAATCAAGGAAATAGGCTTGAATAGGAGGTGGCAAAATGGAAGATAGAATAGCGCATATAGGAATAATTGTAGAGGATACAGATTCAGTAGAAAAGCTTAATAATCTTCTTCATGATTATGGTTCATATATCATAGGTAGAATGGGCATACCTTTTCGTGAAAAAAACTTAAGCATCATAAGTATAGTTCTTCATGCTCCCCAGGATGTAATAAGCTCTCTTGCTGGCAAATTAGGAATGCTAGAGGGAGTTAGTGTAAAGACTATTTATTCAAAAAAGTAATACTAATTTTAGGAGGATATTATGAGAAAAGTAAATTTAAAAAATCTTAGAGATATTATGTTAATAATGACCATAATGCTTGCTATGGCAGTGCTTGCAGGATGTGGTAATAAAAACATGGATACAAATATTAAGAATAATGCAGACTTAGAAAATAAGGATATAGAAGAAAACAAGGACATAGAAGAGACAAAAGACATAGAAGACATTGAGGACAAAGAAGAAATAGAGGAAGTAGAAGCTAAAGAAAAGATTGATATAAATATAGCAGCATTAAAGGGTCCTACAGGAATAGGCATGGTAAAGCTTATGGAGGATGCAGAAAAAGGTATTGCAGAAAACAACTATAAGTTTACAGTTGCAGGAGAGGCAGATGTAATAAGTACTGGTCTGATAAAAGGAGAATTTGATATAGCTGCCGTTCCAGCTAATTTAGCATCAGTTTTATACAATAAGACAGAGGGACAGATTAAGCTTGCAGGAATAAATACTCTTAGTGTGTTGTATATTGTCGAAACAGGCAATACAATCACTTCAGTGGAGGATCTCAAGGGGAAAACTATTTATTCCACTGGATATGGCACAACCCCTCAATATACCTTGAATTACTTACTTAGCTTATATGGCCTAGATCCTGAGAAGGATCTGACTATTGAATATAAAACCGAGGCAACTGAGGTAGCTGCCATGCTAGAGAATGCCACTGAGACTATAGCAATGCTGCCACAGCCTTATGTAACCACTGTTATGATGAATAATGATAAAGTACGAATTGCTCTTGATATTGAAAAGGAATGGTCAGTACAGAACAAGGATAAAGGTGTTGTAACAGGTGTGGTAGTCATAAATAGTCAGTTCCTAAAGGATAATCCTGAGGCTGTGGAAGATTTCTTAAATGAATATCAAAAAAGTGCAGAATTTGCAAATAATGATATTGATACGGCTGCAGAGCTTGTAGAAAAGTTTGGATTATTTAAAGCTGCAGTAGCTAAGAAGGCAATTCCTTATTGCAATATAACCTTAATCAGAGGAGAAGAAATGAAAGAAAAGGTATCTGCTTATTTAAACATTTTATATAGTCAGAACCCCAAAGCTATTGGCGGCGCTATGCCTGCTGATGATTTCTATTATATGCAGTAGTTATTTGGTATAATAGAAATAGCCCAAGAGGAGAGTTGATATGGAAGATACTAAAGCAAAGACATATAGCTTAAGGAAATATAGTATAAGGATACTTGTATTCTGCTTTTGGATAATACTATGGGAAATCAGCAGCAGAATTATTAATCAGGAACTATTTTTACCATCGCCTAAAGCTGTATTGCTGGCAATGTTCGAACTTAGCAAAAGCTCTATGTTTTGGCTTAGTATAGTCAATTCCTTTATTAAGATTGTTTTTGGCTTTTTCCTGGGATTAGTTGCCGGAAGCTTATTTGCAATTCTATCCTATAAAAGCAGGTTGATATATGAGCTTATATCCCCACTGATGAAGGTAATCAAAGCAACTCCTGTGGCATCCTTTATTATTCTGGCCTTGGTTTGGATTAGCTCCAAGAATCTATCTGTACTAATTGCATTTATGATGGTGCTCCCAGTGGCATTTTCCAATGTTTTATATGGTCTAAAAAATACTGATGAGAAGCTACTTGAGATGGCAAAGGTATTTCGAATAAGTAAATGGAAATGTATTAAGGCTATATATTTTCCCTCTGTCTTGCCATTTGTTATATCAGCAGTTTCAATTGGACTGGGCTTTAGCTTTAAATCAGGAATTGCTGCCGAAGTTATTGGAAGACCTATAAATTCTATTGGTTTGAATCTTTATGAGGCTAAGCTTTATCTTATGATTAAGGAGCTTTTTGCATGGACAGTAGTTATAATTCTAATAAGCGTCATGTTTGAAGGAATTGTAATGAAGCTGCTTAGGCCCTACAATGACAAGCAAAGGAGAGCAGATAAAGGCTGAGAAAGGGGTATACCATGAATATTAAAGTGAATAATTTATTTAAAAGCTTTAATGGACAGCAGGTTCTTAATAATGTAAGCTTATCATTTGCAGAGGGTGGAATTACATGTATTATGGGAACTTCAGGAGTGGGTAAAACAACCCTGGCAAATATAATGATGGGACTTAGAAAAGCTGATTCTGGAAAAATAATTGGTCTTCAGGGAAAAAAGATATCCGCAGTCTTCCAAGAGGACCGACTTATAGAGCACTTGGATGCCATTAAAAATATTATGCTTGTATGCCCAAAGGATATGAAAAAAGAGGTTATAGAGGATAACTTAAAGGAGATAGGCTTAACTGAATATAAGGATAAGCCTACTAAATCCTTAAGCGGAGGCATGAGACGTAGAGTTGTAATGGTACGTGCGCTTCTTTCTGATTATGATGTGCTTATTATGGATGAACCCTTTAAGGGACTTGATGAAGAGCTAAAAGGTCGGGTTATTAATTATGTAAAGGAAAAGACGAAGGGAAAAACAGTTGTAATCATAACCCATGATAAGGATGAGGCAGCTATGCTTGAAGCTAGTGTTCTTACAATGAAAAGTAATGACTAATAAAATATATAAGTAAAATAAGCCATATGAAGGAAGGGTAATCTAATGCATATTACAATAACAGGTAACCTAGGAAGTGGTAAGTCTACCATTGGTAAGCTTCTTAGTGAAAAATATAACTTTGAGATTTATTCTACGGGTAAGGTTCAAAGAGAACTAGCTAGACAGATGAACTTAAGTACACTAGAGCTAAATCAGCTTATGATGAATGATCGTAAATATGATCATATGATAGATGATGAAACAGCACGTATATCAAGAGATAACAAGGATAAGAACATTATCTTCGATTCTAGACTGGCTTGGCATTTTGTAGAGCATTCATTTAAAGTTTTTATATCTGTAAGCCTGGATGTTGCTGCAGAGCGTATTATGAATGATCAAAGAGGTTCTGTAGAAAAATACTCTTCAGTAGAGGAAGCTAAGAATTTATTGGGCCAAAGGGCCAAGACTGAAAGCATCCGTTATAAGGATATTTATAATTTGAATTATATGGATTTTTCAAATTACAATCTAATTATTGATAGCACCTACTGCGATCCTAATACCATTGCTGAGATAGTAATGGAGGAAGCGAAGGAGTTTTATGCTAATTCTAACGATATATCAAAAATGCTTGTTTCTCCTAAGCGGTTTATACTTGAAGACTTAAAGGAAGAAGATAAGTATCGGTTAGGTGAGCTGGTAAGGGACTTAGAAGGGATTAGCTATGATAAGGATAAGATTATTAAGGTAAAGCAGATTGATAGTTGCTACAAGGTATTAGAGGACATGGCGTATGCAAAAGCAGCGCTTGATGCTGGTGTGAGTTTTATACAAATAAAATACTAATTTAAAATATTTACAATAGCTTGTAGAGAATTGATAAAGAAAAATAATTCTGATTAAGTTAATATTCCCTTTTTATTTCATATTATCACCGAGGATATATATAATTATATAAGTTAAAATAATCATTAGAGGATTCAATATAAAATGAATTCTCTTTTATTATGGAGGTGATGAAAATGCAAATATGGGACGCTATAAATGATAGAGTAAAACTATTGATTAGGTTAGTAATAACAACTATTTTAGTATATTTGGGTTTTCGCTTTGTTTTGCCTTTGATTTTACCCTTTATATTAGCATATCTTTTGGCTTGGATAGTTAGGCCAGTAACAGAGTTTTTATACAAAAGATTAAGAATACCAAGAATAATTGGTGGCTCCACATCTTTGATTATTCTAATATCCTTGATTGGAACGGGGTTCTTTTATTTGATAAAGCTATTAATAAAGCAAGGTATTAATTTTGCTAGAAATATACCTGTTTATCTGAATATTCTAGCAGAAAGGTTTGATAACATCTGTAGCAGCTGTGATGAAATCTTTGGCTTGGTGGCAGGAAGTGCCAGATCAGCCATGGATGAAAACATGACTAATATGGTTGACAAGGTAAAAACTGATGTTATACCAGGAATGACAGCACAGACCTTTAATTTTACAGTTAAGCTTGTTGGATTAGTTGGGGCTTTCTTGATAATAATGATATCGGCAATTCTTATAATAAAGGAGCTACCAGCCCTAAGAATAAAATATAAGGATTCCAATATATACAATGATATTAACAAGGTAACTGTAAAGCTCACAGATGCAGGAATTGCATATTTACGAGTACAGCTTATTATTATGATATTTGTATCTGTCTGTTGCGTATTGGGGTTGGCACTTATAGGAAATGATTATGCCCTCTTGCTGGGCTTACTAATTGCTCTTTTGGATGCTCTACCAGTCATTGGAAGCGGTATGATATTAATTCCTTGGAGCATTATTATGCTTATAAATGGTAATATTTTTGCAGCAGCTATTCTAATAACGGTATACCTTATTTGTCAGGTTATCCGCGAAGTCCTAGAGCCTAAGCTTATTGGGAGCAAAACAGGTATAAGTCCCTTATATACCTTGATAGCAATGTATGTAGGTTTGAAGCTTTTTGGAGTGGTTGGATTTATTCTTGGACCAATAGGATTAATAATTATTATGACCATTTTAAAAACAAATAGTCAAAATCAATTGACAAAGACAGAAATCTAGAATAAAATACATTAATCGGTGTTGATAAGGAATAGTAGAAAACATACCACATTCCAGAGAGAGAAGCAATGGTGAGAGCTTCTTATGTAATGGTTTTTGAACCAACCCTAGGAGCCTTATATGAAAGGGCATAAGCCTATAAATATACGTAAAGCCGGCGTTAACGGTGTTTAAAGAGAGCATATAGGCTTAATAGGCATTTATGTTAATAAGGGTGGTACCGCCGAGTCTTTCGGTCCCTTGAGGGATGAAGGACTTTTTTGTTGTATAAGAAAGTTAAACCCTTCAAAAGTATGGAGGGATCAAATATTGAAGGAGAGATAATTATGGCACAGGAAAAGAAATTGGTTGAGGCGATTACTTCAATGGAAGATGATTTTGCCCAGTGGTACACAGATGTGGTTAAAAAAGCGGAATTAATCGAGTATTCCAGTGTAAGGGGTTGCATGATTATTCGCCCCTACGGATATGCTATTTGGGAGAATATTCAGAGGCAATTGGATTCTGATTTTAAAGATACTGGTGTAGAGAATGTCTATATGCCCATGTTTATTCCTGAGAGTCTGCTACAGAAGGAAAAGGATCATGTGGAGGGATTTGCCCCAGAGGTTGCCTGGGTAACCCATGGTGGTAATGAGCAGCTTCAGGAAAGACTATGTGTTCGTCCCACATCAGAAACCTTATTCTGCGATTTTTATGCAAACATTATACAATCCTACCGTGACCTACCCAAATTATACAATCAATGGTGCTCCGTTGTTAGGTGGGAGAAGACCACAAGACCTTTTCTCAGGTCTATGGAATTTCTATGGCAGGAGGGGCATACTGCCCATGCTACTAAGGAAGATGCAAATGAAAGAACTATTCAGATGCTCAATGTCTACGCAGATTTTTGCGAAAACGTATTAGCAATTCCTATGCTTAAAGGCAAAAAGTCCGAAAAAGAAAAATTTGCTGGAGCAGAAGCAACCTATACCATAGAGGCAATGATGCACGATGGAAAGGCACTACAATCTGGTACCAGTCATGATTTTGGAGATGGATTTGCCAAGGCATTTGATATTCAATATACAGATAAAAATAATCAGCTACAATATGTTCATCAAACATCTTGGGGCTTATCAACAAGAATTATCGGTGCAATTATTATGGTTCATGGAGATAACAGTGGACTGGTTCTTCCTCCAAGGATTGCCCCAGTACAGGCTATGATCATTCCTATTAATCAGACCAAGGAAGGTGTTCTTGAAAAGGCAAACGAATTAAAGGATAGATTAAAAGCATTTAAGGTTAAGGTGGATGACACAGAAAAGACTCCTGGTTGGAAATTCAGTGAACAGGAAATGCGTGGAATTCCCATAAGAATAGAGGTTGGTCCTAAGGATATCCAGAAGAATCAAGCAGTAATAGTAAGAAGAGATACCAGGGAGAAAATATTTGTTTCTATGGATGAAATAGAGGATAAGGTAGCAGAGGTTCTTGAGAATATGCAAGCCGATATGCTAGAACGAGCAAGAATCCATAGAGATACCCATACTTATACTGCAAGGACTATGGAGGAATTTGAACATATAATTAGTGAAAAGCCTGGATTTATAAAGGCTATGTGGTGTATGGATGAGGCCTGCGAAATGGAAATCAAGGACAAAACTGGTGGTACATCTCGTTGTATGCCATTTGATCAAGAGCATATTGATGATAATTGTATATGCTGTGGAAAACCTGCAAAGGTTATGGCTTATTGGGGAAAGGCTTACTAAGAACGGTTCTTGAATTATAAAAACCCCTTTGCTATAATTAATTTATGTTTATTTACCAGGAGGTAGTCATGGAATTTCAGATTCCCGAAAAAGTCCAATATTTAATTGATACATTAGCAGGCAATGGCTTTGAAGCCTATGCTGT
>CAZMYP010000001.1:0-71874 GCA_964570535.1 uncultured Herbinix sp. | reverse complement strand
AGAATATAGATTTAGCTCACATTGGATTATGCATATTGCTTGAGGGAGGTAGCCATGGAGTTTCAAATTCCTGAAAATGTACAATATATAATCGATACTTTAATAGATAATGGCTATGAGGCCTATGCTGTTGGGGGATGTGTCCGTGATATGATACTTGGGAAGAATCCAGAGGATTGGGACATTACAACATCTGCCAAACCCTTTGAGGTAAAGACTCTTTTTAGAAGAACTGTTGATACTGGAATCCAGCATGGAACTGTCACGGTGCTTTTAGATAAAGATCAATATGAAGTTACAACATATCGTCTTGATGGTATATATGCAGATAATCGCCATCCAAGGGAGGTCTCCTTTACCTCTGATTTAGAGGAGGATTTAAAGCGTAGGGATTTTACTATTAATGCAATGGCATATAATCCTCAAAAGGGTATTATAGACTTATTTGGAGGAAAGGATGATCTAAATCATAGGCTTATCTCCTGTGTTGGAAATCCCTATGAGAGGTTTGATGAAGATGCCCTAAGGATATTGAGGGCAGTTAGATTCTCTGCACAATTAGACTTTAGAATAGAAGAGAAGACTAAGTCGGCAATAAGAGACAAGGTAGAGCTACTAAAAAACATTAGTGCTGAGCGAATTAGGATGGAGCTTACAAAGCTACTGGTATCTGATAACCCAGAAAAGCTAGGACTTTTATATGAGCTTGGTATTAGTAGGGTCATCCTTCCAAAGTTTGATATAATGATGGAAACAGATCAAAAAAACATTCACCATGCCTATACTGTTGGTGAGCATACCATAAAGGCTATTAGTAAGGTTGCTGGCCGCTTAAGCGACAAACGATTTACCCCTCAGGAAAGATCTATATTACGCTGGACTATGCTTCTACATGACATAGAAAAGCCAAGTACTATAACCTTAGGTAAGGATGGACAGAACCATTTCTATGGACATCAAGATAAGAGTGCAATAACGGCTAGACAAATCTTAAGAGATTTGAAGTTTGATAATGATACCTTAGAAGCAATTGTTCATCTTGTAAAATGGCATGATTATAGATTTGTTTTAACACCCCAAGGTATAAGAAAGGCTGCAGCAAAAATCGGAAAAGATTATATGGAGCTTTTATTTGAGGTAAATTATGCGGATACCAGTGGGAAAAACCCCCTGACAAACAGTGATAAATTTCAGCAGCTAGAGGTGGCCAAGAGCCTATATAAGGAAATGATTGCAAAGGGTGAATGTGTAAGTCTTAAGGAGCTAAAGATTAGCGGTAGGGATTTAATAAACGAAGGCTTCAAACCTGGAAAACGGATAGGAATAATTTTAAATCATTTACTTGATAAGGTTATAGAGGATCCGTCCCTTAATGAAAAGGAAGTCTTGCTTAGCCTTGTAAAATCAATTAAAGATTAATAATAAATACAAATATTTAGAGATAGTTATTGTGTGCAATGGCGCCTGTAACTATCTTTTTTTTGTTTTATTCATGAATTCATTAGACATCTCATAATATTAGAAGACGGATATTATCAATTAATGGGGGTGGATTTGCTGTGGAAGACAGATGCCAGGAGGTTCTAAAAAATTATCCTCTTAAGGTATGCAATATATATAAAGCAAGAGGTGCTTACCTACTAGAGACCGATAGTGGTCTAAAATTGCTTAAGTGCTTTGAGGGATCAAAAAACCGTGTATTTTTTGAACATATGGTAAAAGAGCATCTATACACTAAGGGATATTATAATACAGATATTTATATCAAAACTATAGAGGATGAAATTATAGCTGAGGATCAATCCGGATGCCGGTACATAGTTAAGAACTGGTTTTGGGGAGAGGAATGTAACCTTAAGGAGCTGTCACAGATAGAGCTGGCATCCGCTAACCTAGCAAAGCTACATGGTGCTTTAAGGGGGGTGGATTTTACTAATGAGCAATTAGAATATAATATTGCAGGTAATCTTCATGAAACCTTTGAAAAGCGTAACAGGGAGCTTAAACGCGTCAAAGGATATATTAGGGAGAAAAGACAAAAGAATGAATTTGAAATATTATATCTTAATTATTATAAGGAATTTTATGACCAGGGGATAGAGGCAACTAAGAGGCTAGTTGATTCTGCATATAAAAAGCTATTAGAGGATTCTATACGTGAAAAAATAGTATGTCATGGTAATTACACTTATCATAATATTATAATGCTTAAAAATAAAAACGAAGCGCTTAGCAGAACCTGTATGCCTTCAGAATTACTTAATAAGCAGGTTATATCAGCTGCGGATATAAGCTCTGGATGGAGTAAAAGTATAGCAACTACTAATTTTGAAAAGTCTTATATTGGCCTTCAGATTACTGATTTATATCAGTTTATCAGGAAGGTCATGGAGAAAAACGACTGGGATATCCTATATGGAAATAACATTATAGAGGCTTATGATCGGATACGACCATTATCTAAGGATGAGCTAGAGGTATTGTATGTGCTTTTGCTTTTTCCAGAAAAGTTCTGGAAGCTAACCAATTTTTATTATAATGGGAAAAAGGTCTGGATTTCAGGTCGTAATATCCAAAAGCTTAACAGTATAGGAAAACAAAACCCAAAGAAGGAGATGTTTTTGCAAAGATTGGAGAGTATTCTCTAAAGGGTATATGGTAATTTTGAAGGGATTGCCTAATATGTTATGGTAATATATAATAGACTTATTACTAAAAGGATATTTTGAATTATACAAGAAGAGGTTGCAATGGGGGAAAATACAAAAGAACAAAAGAATAAATCTCGGATACATATCAGGCCAATCTTAAGCCTATTGATTGGTCTGACTTTTATTACGATTATTTTATTGGTTGCTATGTTTGAAGCTGGAAAAGATGGAAGGAAGAGCACAAAGAAGGGTATAAATAATCAAGGAAATCAAGAAAAGGCTGAAGATAAAGCCACTAAGTTAAATCAAGGGGATAAGGAGACAACTACAATTGTTCTTGAAATAGATAAGTCAAACAAAACTATAAGAATGTATGATATTAATCTAAATGAGGAATTAAAGCTAAATTACACTGGAGGGACGAATGTTCTTGATAAGTATGATCAGGTCATCTCCATGGATCAGGTTGATAAGGGCTTGATTGTTGATATAACCTATTTAGCTAATAAAAACAAACTAACCTACCTGCAAAACTCAGCAAGGGCATGGGAGTATATGGGGGTTAGCAATATGACTATTTATCCAGAGGATAATATAATTAATATAGCTAAATCAAAATATACATATACAAACCCCTTAGTGGTTGATGCCGATGGGCTTACATCCCTAGATGTATTAGCCCCACAGGATGAATTAATGGTGCGGGGAGTTGACGAGACCATATGGTCAATTATTGTTACCAAGGGGCATGGAACTGTGAGAATAAAGGATTATGAAGCCTTTTTGGGTGGAAGTATTACTGTGGGCTATGAAGCCGTGCAGCAGATAACCGAGGATATGTCTATAACAGTTCGTGAGGGTAATTTTAACTTAACAGTTGAGAATGGAGAATATAGTGGCACTAAGAATATTACAGTAGAGCGTAATGCAGAGCTAGTAGTATCTGTAGGAGATTTAGGCCCCGCTCCAATAAGATATGGAGAAACCACCTTTGATATTATGCCCTTTGGGGCTGATTTATATATAGATGGAGAGCTGTCCTTCTATGGAAATCCCATTGAGCTAGCATATGGTGAGCATAATATAGAGGTTGTCCTAGGAGGTTATTCTACCTACAGTGGCAATATAGATGTTAACTATACTAAGAAAAAAATTCAAATTATTCTTCCGGAATTACAAGCCAAGGATCCTGTTAGTATTGTAGAGATCGGAGGTACTAATGGAGAAGAAGCTAATAATATAGATTATAATGATTGGGATGCTGACCAGGAGGATAGGGATTCTTTAGTTGATGAAGAAGCTGGTAGTGAGGATCCAATAGTTGATAGAGAGCACCAGATTTATATCCAGAGTCCTTCAGAAGCGTCCGTCTACTTAAATGGTGAATTTAAAGGCACGTCTCCTGGAAGTTTTCAGAAGGTTATAGGAAGTCATGTAATAACCTTTATAAAGAATGGACATGAAACAAAGAGCTACACCATCGATATAGCAGATGACGGATTAGATACATATATCAGTCTTCCTGATTTGATACCTAGTCGCTAAGGAAAAGGTTGTTTACTGTCGCCTTATGTCTACCGATTTATTAAATCCCTCCCTTTTCAAAATTATAGATTCGGGTTATAATGAATGTAAAATTATGGAAAAGAGAGGGGTTTTTATGATTCAGTATATTTATAACAATAACATTATTATCTATACCTTTGTCGCACTATGTGGGCTAGGAGTTGTTTTCCGTATTATATTAGAGCTAGTATATATATACTTAGTAAAAGAGTCTGATAAGCTGGGAGACACTAAAAACAAATTACTAAAGCATATGAGAATGAAATTTGAAACCTGTTATAAGCTGAATATAGGTGTTAATAATGTGGATACTTTTGTGGATAAGAGCTTGACTAAGTATAGATTCTGTGGAATTCTATTATCAACATGGGAGAATTTAAGTGGACAAGTTCTTTTGGTTAGTTTTTTAATTGTTCCCATTAGTGGGATTTTCGGGGTAGTTTTTGAAATTAGCCCAGACCTGATTTTATACACAGGAGCTGTGGGTATTTTAGCCGGCGCAGCCTTGATACTTGTGGATAAAATGACAAATTTACCAGTTAAAAAGCAAATGATTCGTTTGAATCTTCTTGATTATCTTGAGAATTTTTGTAAGGTCAGATTAGAGCAGGAAGCGGCACAACCAGAAAAAATAGAAAAGTATCGACAGGAATATCTAAACACAGTTGGCTCAAAGATAGAAAATGATAAGACTGAGACAGAAAATAAGGAAGAAATAAACCGTAGAATGGAATCTAAAAAAAGAAAAGAGGAGAAAAAAAGGTTACAGGCTATTAAAAGAGAAGAAGAATTAAAAAAGATAGAAGAAAGACAAAAGGAAGCAGAATTAATAAGATTAGAAGAAATAAAGAAGCGACAGGCCAGGCGTAAGGAGGAGGAGCTTCAAAAGCTTCAGGAGGAAAAGGAAGCTCTTGAGCTTCGTAGGGAGGAGCTTAGAAGAAAGGTTGAGAAAAAGCTACAACAAAATGAGATGAAACAAAGAAAAAAGGAAGAGAAGGAAAAGATCCTAAATAGTATAGAAGAAGAGATTCATTCAACAAAGGCTAAAGAAGAAAAGCAGATAGATGAGAGTATAGAGGAAACTGCTGCAGTGCTAGAGGAGCCAAAGAGTATTAATAAGGAGCAGGAACAGCAAATACAGCTTATTCAAGCAGAGATGTCGCCAGAGGAAGAAAAGGTGGTAGAGGATGTCTTACGGAAATTCTTTGTATAATCTAAGAAGAAGAATAATTAAGATTGATTATTAAGCCTTTGTTTGCTATTATATAAAAAAATACAAGGAGTGGAGTATATGACAAATAAGGTGAGTTTTGATTATTCTGCTACCAGCAAATTCATGAGTTCGACTGAAGTTGATATGATGAAGGACGCTGTTAGTGTAGCAAGAGAACAGCTTGTAAGTGGAAGTGGACAAGGCTCAGATTTTCTTGGGTGGATAGACCTTCCTATAGATTATGATAAGGAGGAATTCGACCGTATCAATAAGGCTGCAGGAAAAATTCAGAAGGATTCAGAAGTTTTATTGGTAATAGGTATCGGTGGCTCTTATCTAGGAGCAAGGGCGGCCATAGAATTTTTAAGACATAGCTTCTATAATTCTGTATCTAAAGAGATTAGAAGGACACCAGAAATCTATTTTGTAGGTAACAATATTAGTAGCTTATATATGAATCATCTTAAGGATGTTATAGGGGAGAGAGATTTTTCAATTAATATAATAAGTAAATCAGGAACAACCACCGAGCCAGCGATTGCATTTAGATTATTTAAAAAGCTATTAATTGAAAAGTACGGTAAAAAGGAAGCTTCGGCTAGAATTTATGCAACAACAGATAAGTCTAAGGGGGCATTAAAGAATCTGGCTTCAGAAGAAGGCTATGAAAGTTTTGTAGTTCCTGATGATATAGGTGGGCGTTATTCAGTATTGACTGCGGTTGGATTACTTCCAATTGCCGTAAGCGGCGCTGATATAAAGCAGCTAATGGAGGGTGCTGCCAGTATGAGAAAGCACTGTCTAGAGGCGGATTATGAGGATAATGATGCATTGATTTATGCTGCAGCAAGGAATGTTTTGCATAGAAAGGGTAAGGATATAGAGATACTGGTTAATTATGAGCCATCCCTTCATTTTGTATCAGAATGGTGGAAACAGCTATTTGGTGAAAGTGAAGGAAAGGATCAGAAGGGAATTTATCCTGCATCAGTTGATTTTACAACTGATTTGCACTCTATGGGTCAGTATATCCAAGATGGGAAGAGAATAATATTTGAAACCATTGTAAATATTGAAAAATCCTCATCAGAAATAATTCTTGAGGAAGAAGAAGTGGACCTAGATGGACTAAATTACCTGGCAGGTAAGAGCGTTGATTTTGTCAACAAAAACGCAATGAAAGGAACTCTTCTTGCCCATACAGATGGAAATGTACCTAACTTTATGGTTAATATTCCGGAGCAAAATGAGTTTTATCTGGGAGAATTATTCTACTTCTTTGAATTCGCTTGTGGTGTAAGTGGTTATTTACTTGGGGTTAATCCCTTTGATCAGCCTGGTGTAGAAAGCTATAAGAGTAATATGTTTGCACTTCTAGGTAAACCGGGATATGAAGCTCAGCGCAAGGAGTTGCAAGAAAGGCTTAATTCATAATAAGCAGATTCTGTAACAATAAAGTGTTAAGAGAGTATAATATAGTAATTATAATTTATTATAGGTAGCAGTGATGACGGGATAGGATACATATCTTTGATTGTTCGCAACCGAATCCCATTTTACCTCATACTGAGTGTGAATTGATTACTGCCTTGATACCTTACCAGAACTATTCGGCTGCTTAACATAGATATGACAAATCGCCCCTTTCGAAGGAAGGGGCGATTTGTATTAAGGCATAACTGCAATATATTTATACATTAATATAAAGTGGCACAGGCTACCAGCCATTACAAATAAGTGAAAAACTTCATGGGAGCCAAAATATTTATGTTTTTTATTAAAGAGAGGAAGCTTTAAGGCGTATATTACACCTCCTATGGTATAGATAATACCTCCAGCTAAAAGCCAGTTAAATCCAGCTTTTGGAAGAGAATTAATTATCTGTGTAAATGCTAGGACACAGGTCCAGCCCATGGCAATGTATACCACTGAAGAGAACCATTTAGGGCAGTGAACCCAAAAACCAGTTACAATGATACCTAAGATTGCCAGCCCCCATATAATGCCCAGGAGTGCTAAGCCTACATTACCACTTAAGGCAATCAAACATATAGGGGTATATGTGCCTGCTATCAGTATATAAATCGCCATATGATCAAACTTTTTAAGCCTTTGGTTGATCTTTGGGGAAATGTTAAGGGTATGATAAATAGTACTTGCAAGATATAATAAAATCATGCTGACTATAAATACCCCTAAGGAAATAATATGAATATTGCCTGGATTGGCAGCAGCCTTAATCAAAAGGGGAGTTGATGCAAACACTGCCATCAGGGTTCCTATGAAATGTGTTACTGCACTTCCGGGATCTTTTGCTTTTATAATTTTATTTTTCATTCGGGTGACTCCTTTCCATAAGTAAAGCAGAGTGAAAACCGCCCCATGTAGTAATCAATACTACGTGATGTCTATTGATATACTACTACATCTGGCTTTGATATGCAAGAGTAATTTTAAGATTTTATTCCTAGGAGATATATGATATAATATGGACAAACTTAGGAGCATACCTATTCTAAGAACAGGAGGAAGCAGAATGGATCTAAATGTTGGTGAGATAATAAAGTTAAAAAAGCAACATCCCTGTGGAAGTAGCGAATGGGAGATACTAAGGACAGGTATGGATTTTAGATTAAAATGTATGGGATGTGAACACCAAATTATGATTCCCAGAAAGCAGGTTGAAAAAAGTATAAGGCAGGTTAGAAAACCGATCGATGAATCTAATATAAAGTCGTAGCTGATAAGAAAATAACAAGAATAGCTTGTAATTATTAGTGTTAGACAGTATACTCAAGATATAGTATAAAAAGATACTGAATGCAAAAGAAAATATAGGGGGCAGGTAAATGGAGGCAATCAGAATTAGAACTGATCAAGCAGAAGTTGGTATGGTAGTAGCAGCTGATGTATACTCTTCCAGTGACCAATTGATTTTAACAAAAGGAACTAAGCTTGATGAGCGAATGATAACAAGACTTCGTTTTTATGGTATATATGGGTTGTTTACGTATAAGGGAAATCCGCAGGAAAAAGCCCATGTAGAAGAGTCCTATTTAGATATGGTTAGAAGTACACCAGAATTTAAGAAATTTAACCGCAGATATATTACCGCAGTTGACAATGTAAAGGATTCTTTTGAGGGCATTGTAAGTGGTAAAGGTGGGTTAGATTTGGATCGCCTTATGGAGGAAACCGACTTAGTCCTCAAGGAAGGGCGAAACGGTATACATATATTTGAAATGCTTCATGGAATTCGTAATTATGATGATATGACCTATGTACATAGCCTAAATGTCTCCCTTATATGTAGTATATTTGCGGGATGGTTAAAGATGTCCAAAGAGGAGACTAAAATTCTTACAACTGCCGGTCTTCTTCATGATATCGGAAAGGTTCTTATATCTCTAGAATTAATAAAAAAACCAGGCAAGCTTACAGAAGATGAATTCGAAGAGATGAAGCTGCACGCAATTAAAGGATATCAAGTATTAAAGGATATGAATCTTGATATAAGGATAAAATATGTTACCCTTATGCATCATGAAAGATGCGATGGTTCAGGCTATCCTAATGGCTTCAAAGCCAATCAAATAGAGAATTTTTCAAAGATTGTTGCTATAGCAGATGTATATGATGCAATGACATCTAACCGTACCTATAGGAACGCTATATGTCCATTTGATGTGGTTGAAAGCTTTGAAAGAGAAGGGTTCTTAAAGTATGACCCAGGATATTTGATGGTATTTTTAGAGAGAATAGTACAGTCATATCTACATAATGCAGTACGATTAAGTGATGGTCGTGAAGGTGAGGTTGTAATGATTAATAAGCTCTCTTTGTCAAGACCAGTTATTCGCTGTGGTGAAACTTTTATAGATTTATCAAAGGAGCAGAAGCTATCCATAGATACTATTCTATAAGACGACATTAACAGCAGATAATGTTCATATAAATACATAACGTAATAATAGAATATAGATTGCTGAACCAAGGCCGATACTAAGCAGAGAATTCTTTTTCCATTGATGCAATATAATAATGGAAACAATGCTTATTAGTTCCGGTAGAGCATAGGGGCTGCTAGTAATGGAAATGTCTTTAAGACAATAGATAACAAGCATACCGATTATTGTATAAGGGAGGATATCCGAGAGATACTTTATGTATTTCGGTATCCTCTTATTTTCTGGAAATATAATAAAAGGAAGCGCTCTGGTAAATATGGTTCCAAGACTAATTAATCCGAAAAACAAGAATAATTGAAAGCTAGTATAAGTCATCTGAGATTCCTCCTTTCAATGGGTCTCTTGAATAAAGTTACCGATATGAGAATTAAAGCCATGGAAGGAATTATAAAAGTAGAGGAACCAAAGATGAATCGGCAGATTATCCCACTAGAAACACCTATAATAGCAGGAATATGATTTTTGGTGGACTTCCATTGATCCATAAATATAACAACGAATAATGCAGTTAGAACAAAATCTAAACCTCTGGTCTCAAATCTAAGCAGCCCTCCAAGTATTCCTCCAAGAACTGAACCAATTACCCAATACATATGATTTAAGAGAGATATGTAAAAGTAAAACCATTTTGTCGATACCTTATCAGGAGGCTTTACACTACAGATTAGGGAAAAGGTTTCATCTGTAAGTGAAAAGATCATATAGGGCTTAAGGGCACCCATATTGCCGTATTTTTGAAGAAAAGAGATACCATAGAAGAGATGCCTTGCATTGACCATTAGGGTCATAAGAAAAGCACCTATAAGATCAAAGCCGGCGGCCAGTAATGTAACTGCAACAAATTGCATGGAACCGGCATATACAAATATACTTGAGAAGGCTGTCCAAATTATGGGGACTCCTTGACTATTCATTAGAATACCATAAGCTGAACCAAGAACAATAAAACCTGAAAGAATTGGTATAGTATGTGGAAGAGCAGCCCTAAGGGCTGCTTTATGTTTTTTAATAGTGGGGCTCATAATCTTCTCCTCTTTATGTTTTCTCATATGCTATCTGAATATTATCATACAGCCAAATAATCATCAAGGTATTTGTTTGAATGATAGCCTGGCATTACTGTAACAAATCAAGGGGGTACTTGGCCTTACAGTTATTGCACTCCACATATTCAGAGGAAGAAGTCTGTTCCCTTCTATCATATAAAAAGGGAGAGAAAATTTCCGTGTTTTTGTTTCCGGGAGCATCAGAATCTAGTATATAGGAATATACATAGCTAGCTTCATGTTTAAGATAAAGGTTATTGCTTTTGCAGACAGGGCATGTGTACTTTTTGTCGTCCATAAATAATTTATCCTCCTTAAGTTTATATTAATAACATCCTTTATTACATAGTTGCTCAGATAAGAACAAATTATACCTTTGATCAAACTTAAGATAAAAACTGTTGACAAAAAAATAATAAAAAAGTATAATTACTTTACCCATCCCCCTAGGGGGGGGGTAGCCCAAAGTATAGGCTTAACGATAAATAAAGATGATAACCCCAAAACATATATATTTGCTAGAAAGGAAATAATATGAATAGTGAACAGAAGAAGGCGGTAATTGCATTAAAAACAGCAAGAGGACAGATAGAGGCCACAATAAATATGATAGAGGAAGGCAGATACTGTGTTGATGTATCTAACCAGGTTATAGCATCCCAGGCTTTATTAAAAAAAGCAAATTTATTGATACTAAGACAACATATGAACCATTGTGTTAAGGAAGCCTTTGAGCATGATAAGGGCCAAGAAAAAATAGACGAAATAATTGAGATACTATCTAAAATAACTGGAAGATAATAGACATGCAAGGAGGAGAAATATGACAAACAAATCATTTAAAATAGAAGGGATGAGCTGCGCATCCTGCGCCAGCGCAGTTGAACGAGTCGTAGGTAAGCTAGAAGGTGTATCTAGTGCTAATGTGAATCTAGCTACAGAGAAACTATTTATAGATTATGAGCCATCTAAAATCCAAGTGGCTGATGTTATTAATGCAGTTGAGAAGGCAGGATATAAGGCTTTTGATGAAGAAGTCCCGGTTGATGTTGATAGAGACAAGAAGGAAAAGGAAAGGAAGGCCCTATGGAATAGATTTATAGTATCAATTATTTTTACTGTGCCTCTTTTATATATTTCCATGGGACATATGCTTGGTTTTCCATTGCCAGAGCTTTTAAATCCAATGGATAATCCCCTAGCATTTGCAATTGCTCAGCTAATATTAACCATACCTGTGGTTGTAGTTGGATATCGTTATTATATTGTTGGGATAAGGACCTTACTAAAAGCCAGTCCTAATATGGATTCCCTAATTGCTATTGGAACTGGTGCCGCCATTATATATGGGATATTTGCAACCATTCAAATAATCCAAGGTGATAGCTCTTATGCAATGGAACTGTACTTTGAATCGGCTGCAGTAATACTAACCTTGATAACCCTTGGAAAGTATTTTGAGACTGTATCAAAGGGAAAAACCTCTGAAGCAATTAAAAAGCTTATGGGATTAGCACCTAAGACAGCCACAATAATAAGAAACAATAAAGAGTTTGAAATTCCTATAGAAAATGTTCTGGTTGGAGATGTTATTGTAGTAAAACCTGGAGAAAGGATGCCAGTGGATGGAACAGTTATAAGTGGTAATACCTCAGTGGATGAATCGATGCTGACGGGTGAAAGTATACCTGTGGAAAAACAGGCAGGCGATACTATAATAGGTGCCAGTATCAATAAGAACGGAGGTATTCAATACAAAGCTACCAGAGTAGGAAAGGATACTACACTAGCCCAAATCATTAAACTGGTAGAGGATGCTCAAGGCTCTAGGGCTCCTATTGCCAAGCTGGCAGATGTAATATCTGGATATTTTGTTCCCATTGTTATGCTCTTAGCTATACTTGCTGGTCTTGGCTGGTATTTTATTGGAGGACAAAGTGCTATCTTTGCCCTAACGATCTTTATCTCAGTACTGGTTATAGCATGTCCATGTGCATTGGGGCTTGCAACTCCTACTGCCATTATGGTGGGAACAGGTAAGGGAGCAGAAAATGGTGTTCTTATAAAAAGCGGAGAAGCCTTAGAAACAGCCCATAAGATAGACACGGTTGTATTAGATAAGACAGGTACCATTACTGAAGGTAGCCCAAAGGTTACCGACATTATTACTGTAGATAAGATTACAGAAGAAGATATTCTTATACTGTCAGCCTCAGCTGAAAAAGGCTCTGAGCATCCCCTTGGCGATGCAATAGTTAAATATGCAGAGGAGAAGGGGATAAAGACAGAGAGCGTCTCTGATTTTAAGGCAATACCTGGTCACGGAATAGAAGTAACCATAGGGGATAAGCAAGTACTTCTTGGAAATCGTAAGCTAATGATGGATAAGAAGGTTTCCCTAGAAGGCCTGGAGGAAGTCTCTGATAGGTTGGCAAGTGAAGGCAAGACGCCCATGTATATTGCTAGCTCTGGCAAGCTTGCTGGCATAATAGCTGTTGCAGATACTGTAAAGGAATCCAGTAAAAGAGCTGTTGAAATCCTCCATAGCATGGGTATAAAGGTGGCCATGATTACTGGGGATAATAATAAAACAGCCCAGGCAATAGCAAAGCAGGTGGGTATTGATACAGTACTATCGGAGGTGCTCCCCAAGGATAAGGCCCAGGAGGTTAAAAAACTCCAAGCAGAGGGCAAGAGGGTAGCTATGGTTGGAGATGGAATAAACGATGCTCCAGCCCTTGCTCAGGCGGATATAGGAATCGCAATAGGCTCCGGTACGGACGTGGCAATAGAATCAGCAGATATTGTTCTAATGAGAAGTGATCTGCTTGATGTGCCAACAGCAATACAGCTAAGCAGAAGTACAATTCTTAATATAAAGGAAAACTTATTCTGGGCATTTGCATATAATACCGTAGGCATACCAATAGCTATGGGAATCCTATATATATTTGGAGGGCCCTTGTTAAATCCAATGATTGCAGGTGCAGCAATGAGCCTAAGCTCGGTATCGGTGGTAACAAACGCACTGCGCTTAAAGAGGTTTAAGCCAAATCTATAAATTAGTAGATGAAAGTAAGAATAATAAATTGAAAACGAATTTTTTAATTAAAGCCTTCATAAGATTAAACAAAAGGAAAGACTAATTGGAGGTTATAATGAAGAGGCAAAGGATTGTTATGAAGCTTCTTTTGATTCTTTTTACTGTGCTCGGATTAGCAGGATGCAAAAAGGACGATACAGAAATTAAGAAAATAAAGGATTTAGATTTTACCGTAGTAGAGGATGCTGACTTACCAGGAGAACTGAAAGAAATTATAGACGAAAAAAGGGAGAAACCCTTTAGGCTACATTACTCAAATAAGGATCATCTGTATATTGTAGTAGGATATGGAAAACAAAACAACGGAGGATATAGTATTGCAATTGAGGAATTGTTTTTGACAGATAATGCAATCTATATTGACACAAATCTTATTGGTCCTTCGCAGGATGACTTGGTAACCCAAGGAGTCTCCTATCCTTATCTGGTAGTAAAGCTTGAGTACATGGATAAGAAGATTGTCTTTGATTAGAAACAGTTAAACCACTACATTTAGTACAAATGATTTATAATCATAGCCATATATAGAAGCAAATAATTCGTTAATATTTACTGGTTTGAGCCTAATGGACATATATTCTTTTGTGCACATTTAAAAAAGTCACTGGGCATAAATTACTAGGTATATAAAGTTATTCCATAATAATTAACAAAGTTGGAGGTGCTTGCTGTACATATTTTTCTATTATAAGGCCAAACTACAGTGAATTGTCAGAAAATTGTTTGCAATGATTAGAAATTTATGCTATAATACTCATGATGCATAAAATATGTAATAAATCAATGTTTATTATGTCCATATAGTAGTACAAGACTTGCCAATGGAGATAGAAGCATTAGTAAGGAGTTTGAAATGATGAAGCAAATGGATGTAAGTAAGGTACGAAATGCTGTAGTAAGCCATACGGGGAAGAAAGTTAAGGTCAGAATCAACAGGGGAAGACACAGAATTGATGAAACGATAGGCGTTATATCAGAAACATACCCTAGCATCTTTTTAGTAAAAACTCAGGGTAGTAACGAGGCACCGGTAAGAACCATGTCGTATAGTTATACGGATGTTTTAACCAAGGATGTTGAACTTATTTTGTGCAGACAGAGCTAAGTTAATATTAGCTGAAGCCGTAAGAAAACTTATGGTTTCAGCTTTTTTTATTGTACTAAATCATAATTTTCTTCTTGTATGAATATGATATGTCAGAGGCATGTAATCCTATGTCCAAATTCAAGGAGGGATACTAGTGGAATTAATAAAAAAGAATATTCATATGAATAAATTAAAATGTAAGAGTACCCTACAGCTTACATTGGATGATGATTTTAATGTCCCCGATATCAAGCCAGATATTGATCGGATAATAACACAGCAGGGTGATGTAAGAATTAGTGAAGTGAAAGCTATGAACGGTAAACTCATGGTAAAGGGGGAACTGGGGTTTAATGTTCTGTATTTTAGTGAGGAGGACACAAGACCTATACATAATATTTCGGGTGAAATACCATTTGATGAATTAATCAATATGGAACTTACCTGTGCCGACGATGATCCAATTGTAAAATGGGACCTGGAAGATTTATCTACCGGGCTTATTAATTCACGAAAGCTTAGTGTGAAATCCATAGTTAGCCTTAATATATCTGTTGAAGAGCTATACGATGAGGAAACCGGGGTTATGGTGGAAGGAACTGAAGATGTACAATATATAAGCAAGAAGATTGAAATAACCGATATTTGTATTAATAAAAAGGATACATTTCGCATTAAGGATGAATTAATACTTCCTACGAATAAAGGCAATATAACTTCTGTTTTATTTGATGCAGTTCGTATTAATAATATGGAGGTTAGACTACTTGAAGATAAATTCACTATTAAGGGAGAACTTCCGGTATTTATTCTTTATGCCAGCGATAGTGAAGAGAGCTCCATCGAATACTATGAAACCGAGGTTTCCTTTGGAGGAACCGTTAATTGTAGTGGCTGTACTGAGGATATGGTAGAAGATATCACCTTCCGAATTCTAAGTAAAAACATAGAAGTCAAGCCTGATACAGATGGGGAGGATAGGCTGATTGATATAGAGGTCATATTAGAAATGATAATTAAGGTTTACGATATACAGGAGCCTGATATACTGTGTGATGTCTATAGTCCTTGTAAAGATATTAAGCCTGTAATACAAGATGCTATCTATGAGAATCTAGTAGTAAAAAACAACAGTAAGTATAGAATATCAGATCGTGTAGTTGTACCAGACAACAAGCCAAATATTCTTCAGATTTGCTATTCTGATGGAGCTATAAAAATTGATGATATTATTCCTAATGAGACAGATATTCAAATAGAAGGTGTAATGGATTTAAATATTCTTTATATCTCTGAGGATGATACTAAGCCACTTTCATCCTTAAAGGGAGCGGTACCATTTACACATATTGTTGAAGTTAAAAACATGACAGCTAACAGTAGTTTTGATATAAGGCCAACCCTTGACCAGCTAAGTGTTATGATGTTAGATGGTAAGGAAATTGAAGTTAAGGCAGTTATGAATTTAAACACAATTGTATTTGATAGCATTACCCAAAATATTATTACAGATTTAACGGTTGAGGATCTTGACCTTGACAGGCTCCAAGCCATGCCTGGTATTGTTGGCTATGTAGTAAAAAAGGATGACAGCCTGTGGAATATTGCCAAGAAATATTATACTACTGTGGATACCATTATGAAGATTAACGACATGGAAGAGGACTATATTAAAGAAGGCGATAAGCTTATTATTATGAAACGGGTTGATGCAGTAATATAGAAATAGTAATTGGTCATTAAGTAAATTAGAAAATCCTCCGATATACATAATACAGGAAATTAATCCTATTAATCAAGGATGAAGCCCTCCAAAGATTCACATACCAAGGATGGTAGAAGATTCAAATGTTACTAATAAACACTGTTATAAAAAGGAGGATAGGAATGAGTATAAAGCAGGTTACAGATCAAGGTGAGAATACGATTAGGTATGCTTATGCTAATAATGACTTGAAGAAGACTAAAGAAGAGGCAGCCCAAAGTATCCCTGATAAGGAAGTGGTTTATGATAAGTCTCCTAAAGACAAAAAGATTAATAAAAGGGATCAGGCCACGATTGACAGACTTATAGCAGAAGCAGAAAGTGGTGCTCAGAAGCTAAGAGATTTAGTAGAGAAAATGCTCCTTAAGCAAGGAAAGACTCTGAATGATACAACTGATATATATGGTTTACTGCGAGAGGGCAAACTTCCTGTAGATGCAGAGACCCGTGAGCAGGCACAGAGAGATATTGCTGAGGATGGCTATTGGGGCATTGAACAGACATCAGAGAGACTAGTGTCATTTGCCAAAGCACTTGCAGGAGGAGATCCTGAACAGGCTGATACTATGATTAATGCTGTGAAGAAGGGTTTTGAACAAGCTACTAAGGCGTGGGGCGGAGAGCTTCCACAGATAAGCAAGGATACCCTAGATCGCACAATTAACAAGCTAGAAAGCTGGAGAGATTCTCTTAGTATTGAAAAGTAATAATAACAGAATAAAAAGGGCACTGATTTTTCCTTATGACCTATAATACTCTAGGCGTTTAAGGGAAAGTCAGTGCCCTTTGAAATGCTCATAATATGCTCCTGGTGGCTACAAGTTCTTATTTGCAATAGGATGGTAAGGCTTTGTTAATATTACCTGCTTTCCGTAATTAGAAGCCTTAAAAAACTTATAGGCATTCTCCGCTTTATGCAGGTCATCGAATATACCAAAGACTGTAGGGCCACTACCACTCATAAGTGCAGTAAGTGCATGCTTACTTTTTATGATCTCTTTGATTTCATTAATTATTGGATATTCCTTTATGGTCACAGTTTCTAAAACATTTTCCATAAGAGGGGTAAGCTTATATAGGTTATTTTCCTTCAGAGCCTTAAGCATCGAGGAAATGTCAGGATGGCTTGTGTCATCATTCAGAATTAGATTCTCATAGACATATTTTGTAGAGACACTGATGTCCGGTTTTACAAGAAGAATCTTACAATCTGGCATTGGATCCAAGGGCTTAAGCTGCTCACCAATACCCTCTGAAAGTGCGGTTCCCATCAGTAAACAATATGGAACATCGGCTCCAAGCATAAGGCCAAGCTCCATAAGTTCATCCAGGGATAAATTAGTTCCATATAGTTGGTTTAATCCCATTAATGTTGCCGCTGCATCAGAGCTTCCTCCTGCTAGACCCGCAGCCACGGGAATTCGTTTGTTGAGAGCTATATTTAGCCCGCTCCTTATAGGGTAGTGCTCACAAAATAATTGTACAGCCTTATATACTAAATTCCTTTGATCTGTGGGAAGGTAGTATAGGTTTGAGCTCATGGTTATGGATTGAAATTTTGTTTTCTTAATAGTGATAGTATCAAATAGATTTACGGTCTGCATTATCATTTGTACATCATGGTAACCATCGGGACGCTTTCTTAATACATCTAAGCCTAGATTGATTTTCGCGTAGGCTTTTACGGTTATAGAATTCATCGTTACCTCCCAAAGTATAAATATAAGGGTATTATAGCATAAGGAATTTGCCATTACAAACAAATAGCCTTAGGCAAATAGCTTTTTAATAGACTCTAATAATTTGAGTTTTATTTTAATAGGAACCTTTTTTTCCTTTATAGCTTCAAGTTCTTCATCGGTCAGAAGATATTCTAGCTTCTCATCGCAATCCTTCTCAACAATGGAATAGGTCTCATCAACAAAGCATAAGGGAGGAAACATTACACACCACCAATTTTTCCCCTGAGCATCTCCTATTTTGACCTGTAGGGCTTCATAGGGTCCCGGAGGGAAGGTATAATCCCCATATACCTTAATGGGAAAGTAACAGGTTAAGAGGGTGGATGAGACCTTATATGTATAACCATTATTTTTAATTGCTTTCCTTGCTACACTCTGTATAAAGGGCATTTTATCCTCTATTATTGCTCTAGCCTCATTAATATCCTTGGCATCCTTAAGATAAGGAGACAAGGCATGAACCAAGGAATCCTTAACTTTATATTTGAGATTCTGATCTTCGTCGCTGTTACTGTTAGCAATTACATGAAAACGAATTATTTCTTCTGCTATGCCCTCTTGAAGCCTTTTGGGATTTGACGCATAACTTTCTACAGCCAGGGTAGGTATCCATAAGGAAATTAAGAGAATTGGTAAAAATAAATATCTGTTATGTAAAAAGCTATATATGTTTTTGAGTTTAGATTGATTTTTCATAGGCCCTCCTTATTTAATCTAATATCTAAGTATTTCCAGAATATGAGAAGATATACTGCTATTATAATAAAAAAGCAATACTGCTATAAAATATATAGTCTTGAACTTAGGTTCTTTTAATAGTAAAATGAATAGGTGTATTAAGTGGATGGAAACAGCCATAAAATTTGATGGCAGGAGGCTTTTATATGACAAATAAGGCACCGATTGGTGTATTTGATTCAGGAGTGGGAGGACTGACTGTTGTAAAAGAAATCATGAATCAGATACCTTGTGAATCAATTATATATTTTGGAGATACAGCAAGGCTTCCTTATGGAAGTAAATCCAAACAAACAGTTATAACATATACAAGGCAGATCGTTAGATTTTTAATGAGCAATGGTGTAAAAGCTATAGTAATAGCTTGTAATACGGCAAGTGCTTTTGCCCTTGAGGCCATTGCAAGAGAGATTGATATACCGATTATTGGAGTAGTAAAGCCTGGTGCTAGAATGGCTGCAAAAGCCACTAAGAACGGAAGAATAGGTGTTATAGCTACGGAGGGTACTATTCAAAGTGGAATATATAGTGAGTTTTTAAGCAAGACAAATCCCTATGTTAAGGTATTTGGTAAGGCATGTCCTCTATTTGTACCTTTGGTAGAGGAAGGATTAATTGATGATCCAATTACCTTAGAAATGGCGAGAAGATATATAGGTGCTCTTTTGGATAAGCAGATAGATACATTAGTATTAGGATGCACACATTATCCTTTAATTAGAGAAACCATAAGAACTGTTGTAGGAGAAGAGATATTGCTTGTTAATCCCGCCTATGAAACTGCCAAGGAATTATCAGAGGTATTAATCAATAATGGGCTTTGTAATAGTGGTGAACTAAAGCTTAATCATAAGTTCTATGTTAGTGACGGAGGGGAAAAGTTCAGACAGTTTGCCAATACAATATTACCCTGCGAGGTAATGGAAACTAAGGATATTAACATTGAGGAGTTTGGTTAATTAGGAGTAGGAGAATGAAAGAAAAGATTAGTATTACAATAGAGGGAATTGTCAGAGATATGGATGAGAGCAGCAGTATCACAACCAATGCAGTAGGAGAATACTACCAGGTTGAGGATATGCATATAATCCAGTATAAGGAGCCGGCAAACAAAGAGGATAAAGGTTCCATCAATACCGTTAAAGCATCCCCTAGCCTTGTTGAGATGGTTAAATCGGGGGAGAATAGCACCAATATGACCTTTGATTTAAAGAAGGAGACCTATTCAGTATATGAGACACCATATGGTAGCCTTAATTTTCAAGTCAATACGAAAAATATTAATATAGTTGAAAAGATAAATGAAATTATCATCACCATGGAATATTCTCTCTCCCATAATAACAATCATATATCGGACAACCAGATTAAAATAGTAGTTAAATAATGGTTATATAATTTGATTTATTACTGCTCTAAGATAAATCCATCTTCGTCAAATCTCACATCAAAGGAGATTCTCTCCATAAATTCGTAATAGGCTTTTTTATCATTTTCGTCAGTAATCAGGTAAGTATAAGTATTATCATTCATAGCAGGCAGAAGCTGCAATTCATAAGTTCCATCTGAATTAAAATAATACTTTAAAAGGCCTGATTCTCTTTTTGCTGAGTTAAACCAATAGTTACCTAGACTGTAAGCTATGGGCTTTCCCTTATAGAATTCAAGCCCCTGCATTACATGGGGATGACAACCAATAACTATATCAGCTCCTGCGTCGATATAGCTTCTTGCCATATTCTTTTGATAATCTACAAGCTCATGCGTTCGCTCTACCCCCCAATGAACATATACTACCACAAGGTCACTATTTTCCTTTGCTTCTTTAATAGAGGCTACTAATAGAGCAGGATCATAGGTTCCAATCATTCCGGGACGATCATCAGTAGCATACCAATCCATAGCATAGATAACACGACTGGCAGCCAGATATGCAATCTTGGTATCTCCTATATTGTAGTAAATAGGAGCTTTGGCACGGTCTATATTATTACCAGCTCCTACATAATCAATACCAGCCTCGTCAAGGGTGGTAAAGGTATCAATTAGGGCATCCACCCCAAAATCTAAAGCATGATTATTGGCAAGGGATACAATATCTGCCCCCATTTCCTTTAATATCTCCACCCGTTTTGGATGGGCTCTGAAGGTATAGGATTTTTCTACTATTCTTGTTCCCCTTGAACTATATGCAAATTCATTATTTAGCATAAAGATATCTGCCATATTCATTTCATCAACAAGCTCCTTAGAAATACCACCAAGGATTCCCTTGCCCTCCCTATCATAGCGAGCTACAGGTTTAGAATCCTCATCAAAATTAATATCTCCCGCAAAGGCAAGCACTATGGGCGCTGCCGGTGTAGGAGAAACTTGATCCTCTATAGGTTTATTATCATCTGTATTGTCTATATCAGTAAGGGTTTCCTCTATCTGTGGTAAATTGACAACATCCTTAGAGGAGTCGACTTCCTGGTTGGAGAAGTTGTCTGTGTTATATTGTGGGCTATCAGCTTCTTTTGTAGTTACATTATTGTCGGGCTTTTTATTATCAATAAGGACTATTGCTAAAAGCCCAAGAAGGATTATTGTTAAAACAAGTAATATAATTGTCAGCTTTTTATTCATATTATTGTCCCTTCCTTTCTAACCGGGTAAAGCGTTTCTAGTAATTGAAAATCCTCTTACCTTATAATAATTCGTCTAATAGGTAAGAGGATAGTAGTATCAATATCAGAATAAAAAAGTATAGCTTATTTCTTAGAGAACTTGTCCTTTATTTTTCCAAAAAAACCTTTCTTGGAAGCTTTTGCTTCTAGGTTTCCTCTTAAGCCTTTTACATCGGTAATATAGATACCACTGATTACAGCCTTTATTTCTTTTTTGATAGGAATAAGGTCAAACACCTTGGCATCACACATCAATGACATAACCTTTGGACCGATTTTAGCTTTTACAATAGGAACTTTTGAACGGCGGAGATACTTAGGCGTCTGTTCAAGAACTATTTTAGGGAGATTGGCTTCCGTTAATTTCATCTTCTTCTTATCTATGACCAAAATCGAGAATGTCTGAGCAGCAGCCTTCATCTGCTCTTCTGATTCAGATTGCTTTTTTTGAAGCTTCTTACCCAAAAAATATAAGACTAACATTATTCCTATAGCAACAACTGCTACTATTAGTAACACAAGTAATGTGTTTTTCATGTACTATGTACCTCCTGATTTTAATTTATATAAACCTAATTAAGCTAGTGTTCTTTTTGCGATTTTGAGTTCGTGCAACGATTATTGTATCATTAATCAAAGGAAAAATAAATAGTAAAATTTAAAATATATAAAAGGCTAAACCAAGGTAGAGTTTCTATCAAGCATTTCCTTCATAATATCTTGTACATAGGCACCAAGACGTTTCCTCTGCTCCTTGTCCAACTGGTTGGGATAAATTGGCCTGCCAAATTCTATTATAACCTTAGTTGATTTAATCCAGGGCAAATGATTTTCAAAAACCTCATCAGTATTAGTAAGAGCTACGGGAACAATAGCACAGCCTGTCTTTTCTGCAACCTTAAAGCTACCCTCTTTAAAGGGTAACATCTCCTTGCCTTGGTTACGGGTGCCCTCTGGTGATATAAATATAGAGTATCCGGCCTTTATCTGTTCGATTGCCTTAAGGATGGTCTTCATGCCTTGTCTAATGTCATCTCTGTCAAGAAAGAGGCATTGAATTAGATTCATCCAAGTCTTTAATAAGGGTATTTTTCCAATCTCTTTCTTTGCCATAAAGCCTGTCAGGGTTGGTAAACTAACATAGGATACTGGTATATCAAAATAGCTTCTATGATTAGAAATATATAGAATGGGTTCATCCTTAGGAATGTTTTCCCTGCCAATTACAGTTCGTTTTACACCAGCAATAAATAATACCACATGAAATGCTGCAGTTACAATACGTTGTGAGCTAGCCACCTGTCTGCGATAACTAAATCTACCAATAATAAATTCAATTAAAATAAGTGGTATACTTATAATAAGAAACAGTAATAAAAATAGGGCAATTAAGATAAGCCTCATAGTCTTCCCTCCGTAGTATCTAATAAAAATGTTTTATATACATGAAGCTTTACGACACTGAATCAGGATTACTAATAGGGTTATTATAAGAATCTTCTTCTAGGCTCTCATCCTCTGAATCTTGGTCTTCGAAATCCTTATCCTCTAAAGCTTCATCCTCTGAAGTTTCGTCTTCTAATGTCACATCCTCTAAAGCTTCATCCTCTGAAGTTTCGTCTTCTAATGTCACATCCTCTAAAGCTTCGCCCTCTAAAGCTTCATCCTCTATATCCTCATCTTCTAAAGGCTCAGCTGGTATTGTATCAGTAGACTCAAGGTCTGTTAAATCTTCCTCAGGTATAGGAGTAGGAGATGGTGATGTGATGGGCCTGTAATTAATTAAGTCAGAATATATCTGCTCATAATCAAAACCCTCACTTGGGGTATAATTATAGTATTCATCTAAGGTTATATCCTTAGTATATAGGTAAGCGGCTAGATCCTCTCCTACATATCTTATATGCCAAGGCTCATAGGCGTAGCCAGTGAGATCGATTTGATTCTTTGGATAACGAATTATAAATCCAAATTTATAAGCATTATCTGCCAGCCATTTTCCCTCACTACTATAGGCAAAGGAGGTACTTAGCTTGTAATTTATGGATTTAGATGAGACGTCCATTGATAAGCCAGTCTGATGCTCGCTAGTGCCAGGCGCTGCTGAATATTTTAGAGTATGTTTTTTACCTCTAAAAATAATATTGTTTTGGAATATTTCCTTTTGACGTTCGTAGGACCTATAACCAGATATGGCATACAAGGCACAATCATCTTCTAGTGCAGCAGCAAATAAATTTTCTATAGCCTGTGCAGCTTTCTTTTGCATAAACGTTCTTTCACCGCTAGCATCTGGCTCAAAGTTTATATTAGGTACCACAAGATCAAGGGGTACATAATCAGTTGGTAAGCTATATTCCTTATTTACATACACGGTAAAACTTTTGGGGTCAAGATCCATATCTGAAGCAGGTGTCCATGAGGTACCACCAGGTTGGCTATCTGACATTTGCTCCTCCTTGTTATCACTGTTGATATCACTGTTGCTATTATCATATTCATATGTAGGAGGAATATATGTATAGTTATTTATTTTTCCAATATTATCTATTGAGATAGCTCCAGGTGATGTTGTTGATGCTATAGCAGTATTGTTATTTGCTAAAACATTATTCCTTGAAAATAAATCCAAATAAAACACCAGGTATCCTGCTATTGAAAGTATAAGCAGTGCACATACAATAATAGGAAGTTGTTTCTTTCGCATTAGATTCCTTTCTCTATAAACAAACAAATTAATATATGCCCTAGAAGGAGTGTCCATCTAAGCATCATAACGAATTAATTATAACATAAGAAGGCTATTAAAAAAATAATAACTTTATGGTGTTTTAATGGTTATTATAATTATTTAACAGCTGTGTCTTTAATTCGTATAGCTTGCTAGATAAATCCACATATACATTGTGAGGATTTACAAGTCTTCTACATTCATCCCAGAGAGTATTTTGCTCTTTAGTACAATATTGACGAATTTCCATAACTGAAGGAGATGTATATACACATTTACCCTTAATAAATATAGGAACCAACAATTCCCGTAGGGTATAGCTATTAGGTTTAAGATATGTTTTCTTCCAGGTTGCTACTGGATCAAATAATAAAAGGGTCTTATCTGTTTCAAAATGCTCACCATCCAAGGCTATAATATCGGCCTTGACCTTCCCGCTATCATTCTCGTATACCCGATATATCTTTTTGTTTCCAGGATTGGTAATCTTCCATTGATTTTCAGATAGCTTCATACGTGGAATAAACTTCCCGTCTCTTTTGATAGCAGAAAGTTTATAGACGCCACCAAAGGAAGGGCAGTCCTTGGAGGTAATTAATCTGGTTCCTACTCCCCAGGAATCTATTTTTGCTCCCTGTAAATTAAGGGAACTAATAACATGCTCATCAAGATCGCTGGAGGCTGTTATCTTGGCCTCTGTAAAGCCAGCCTCATCAAGCATCTTTCTAGCCTTCTTAGAAAGATAAGCCAGGTCACCGCTGTCAAGACGGACACCATACTTTTCGGGCATCCTATCCTTATCACGAAGCTCCTGAAACACCTGGATGGCATTTGGAACACCTGATCTCAGGGTATCATAAGTATCCACCAAGAGGGTGGTATTTAAAGGATAAAGCTCTGCATATTTGCGAAAGGCAGTCAGCTCATCATCAAAGCTCATAATCCAGCTGTGAGCATGGGTACCAAGGGCGGGTAAATCATATAGCTTGGCAGAAAGTACATTACTTGTACCAATACAACCGCCTATAACAGCAGCTCTTGCACCTAGGGTTCCAGCATCTGGTCCCTGAGCTCTTCTCAAACCAAACTCCATAACAGGAGCACCATTGGCCGAATATACTACACGGGAGGCCTTTGTAGCAATTAGGCTCTGATGGTTAATAATATTTAGTAAGGCGGCCTCAATTAGCTGCGCCTCAGTTAAAGGAGCAATTACCTTTAACAAAGGCTCCATAGGAAATACAACAGTTCCTTCGGGAATTGCATATATATCTCCTGAAAAATGAAAGCCCCTCAGATATGTTAGGAAGTTTTCATCAAAAATCTTGTGAGAGCGAAGATATTCAATATCATCATCTTTAAAATTAAGGTTATTAATATAGTCTATAACCTGCTCCAAGCCAGCGCATATAGCATATCCACTACCACAGGGGTTGTCCCTATAAAATACATCAAAGACTACAGTATCGTTACTGTTGCTATTATAATAACCCTGCATCATAGTAAGCTCATAAAAGTCAGTTAGCAGTGTCAAGTTTTGTTTGCTCATATTATCACCTTCATTAGTATTTGTTCTATAATTATATTATATCCAACAATATAACATTCAAGATAAACCAATTTAAGGCCAAAGTCAAGAAGACTCTTGACTTTTCTCCTGTTTTATACTATCATAATTAAAATTGAAAAGATAAAAACCATGACGGAGAGAGTAAGTATCCAATAAAGTTTCAGCGAGCCGGGGACAGTGTAAGCCTGGTATGAGTATGGGATAACTGAAAATCACTCCATAGTTGCGAGACTCAAAGATGTCTATAGGATATTAAGTAGGTTGAGCCGGTATCCACCGTTATATGGAGAATATATAAATGCCTAAGGGCGGAGTATATGAAACAGGTGGTTAATGATAGCAGAAGCTTTCGTCCTTTTTCGGATGAGGGCTTTTTATTATATAATAGGAAAGTGCATCCTATTATATAATAAAAAGGCTACACTAAGGATGCGCACTCACGCGGAATGAACTTATCACTTCGTGAAAGCGTTTGGGAAAACTTGCTTAGCAAGCCTGGGGAATGTGCCAAGGCACATTCTTTGTTATTTTATGGTCACTGAATAAAATTATAGTTATTAAAGGGGGATAAATCCTCCGTGGTTACTGAATAAAATTATAGTTATTAAAGGAGGATTGGCATGTACGATAGAGTGTCAACGGATTTAAAATTTGTCGAAAGAGAAAAGAAGGTTTTATCGTTCTGGAAGGAGAACAAAATATTTGAAAAGACCATAGAGGAAGGCAAGGGCAAGAAGAGCTTTACATTTTATGACGGTCCTCCGACTGCTAATGGTACGCCCCATATTGGCCATGTGCTTACAAGGGTGGTTAAGGATATTATTCCAAGATATCGTACAATGAAGGGCTATAATGTTCTTCGTAAGGCTGGATGGGATACCCATGGTCTTCCTGTTGAGCTTGAGGTAGAAAAACAGCTAGGAATTAACGGTAAGGAGCAGATAGAGGAATATGGTCTTGAACCCTTTATCCAGAAATGTAAGGAAAGTGTATGGAAATACAAGGGCATGTGGGAGGACTTCTCAGAAACTGTAGGCTACTGGGTTGACATGGAGAAGCCATATGTTACCTATGATAATAATTATATAGAGTCAATATGGTGGTCCTTAAAGAAGATATGGGATAAGAACCTCTTATATAAAGGCTTTAAGATTGTTCCCTATTGCCCTAGATGTGAAACTCCTCTTTCAAGTCATGAGGTAGCACAGGGCTATAAGGATGTAAAGGAAAAATCATTAATTGCTAAATTTAGATTAAAAGGCAAGGAGGATGAATTTATCCTTGCTTGGACAACAACACCCTGGACTCTACCTTCCAATGTGGCTCTTTGTGTAAATCCCGATGAAACCTATGTAAAGGTAAAGGTCCAGGTGGATTCAAAGGGTAATGTAATCAGTAGCGAAGGATGTTCATGTAGTCATAAACATAATGACGAGAACCATAATCACGATACGCCGGTGGATGTAGGTGTACAGAAGCTTATACTAGCAGAGGCTCTTCTTAATGTAATAGGTGGAGAATATGAGATAGAGGAAAGATATACTGGTAAGGAACTAGAATACATGGAATATGAGCCCTTATTTGAGTATGCAGCTATAGATAAGAAGGCTTTCTTTGTTACCTGTGACAATTATGTTACTTTAACAGATGGTACTGGTGTTGTTCATATTGCACCTGCCTTTGGTGAGGATGACTCCAGAATAGGTAGAAACTATGACCTTCCTTTTGTTCAACTGGTTGATGGGAAGGGTGAGTTTAAATTAGAGGCAACAGACATAGCTGGCATGTTCTGTAAGGATGCAGACGAGCCTATAATAAAGATGCTTAACAATAAAGGATTATTATTTAAGGTCTTAAAATTTGAGCATAGCTATCCCTTCTGCTGGAGATGCGATACACCTCTTATTTATTATGCAAGGGAATCTTGGTTTATACAAATGACCTCAGTTAAGGAAGAAATGATCAAGAACAATAGTACTATTAACTGGATGCCTGAAAGTATTGGCCAAGGCCGCTTCGGTGACTGGTTAAAGAATTTACAGGATTGGGGCCTATCAAGAGACCGTTACTGGGGAACTCCTCTTCCAGTATGGGAATGTGAGGATGGTCATTTTCATTGTATAGGTAGTATAGAGGAGCTTAAATCCATGTCGGACAATTGTCCTGATGATATTGAGCTTCATCGCCCATATATAGATGCCGTCAAGATAAAATGTCCTGACTGTGGTAAAGAAATGACAAGAGTTAAGCCTGTAATTGACTGCTGGTATGATTCTGGTTCCATGCCTTTTGCTCAATGGCACTATCCTTTTGAGAATAAGGAGATTTTTGAGGAAAGATTCCCGGCTGATTTTATAAGTGAGGCAGTGGATCAAACTAGAGGCTGGTTCTATTCTCTGTTGGCAATATCAACTTTGATATTTGAAGAGACCTCCTTTAAGAATTGTATAGTACTAGGCCATGTACAGGATGAAAATGGTCAGAAGATGTCCAAATCAAAGGGTAACGCAGTAGATCCCTTTGATGCTCTTTCTACCCACGGTGCAGATGCCATACGCTGGTACTTCTCCGTTAACTCGGCTCTATGGTTACCTAATCGATTCAATAACAGTGCAGTTACAGAAGGCCAGAGAAAATTCATGGGGACTCTGTGGAATACCTATGCATTCTATGTGCTATATGCCAACATTGATGGCTTTGATGCCACAAAGTATAAGCTGGAACCTGAAAAGCTTCCGGTAATGGATAAATGGCTACTATCAAAGATGAATACTCTTATAAAAACTGTTGATGAATATCTTAATAATTATAAGATTACAGAGGCTGCTAGACAGCTATCAGGCTTTGTAGATGAGCTTTCGAACTGGTATGTAAGAAGAAGCAGGGAAAGGTTCTGGGCAAAGGGCATGCATCAGGATAAAATAAATGCCTATATGACATTATATACGGCATTAGTCCAGGTTAGTAAGCTGTCAGCCCCCTTCGTTCCATTTATGACAGAGGATATATATCAAAATCTGGTGGTTAACTTAGATAAGTCCGCACTAGAAAGCGTCCATCTATGTCTATATCCAACCTATAATGAAGCTTATATCAATAAAGAGCTTGAAATGGATATGGAGGAGGCATTAGAGATAGTAGTTCTTGGCCGAGCTTGTAGAAATGCTGCCAATATCAAGAATCGTCAGCCAATTGGCAAGATGTATGTAAAGGCAGATGATACCCTGTCTGAGTATTTTAAAGATATTATTGCAGAGGAGCTTAATGTTAAGGAAGTAATATTTACTGACGATGTAAGAGATTTTACTTCTTATAGCTTTAAGCCACAGCTTAAAACAATGGGACCCAAATTTGGTAAGCAAATTGGAGCCATAAAACAGATATTATCTGATCTAAGCAGTAATGAAGCAATGGATGAAATAAATGAAACTGGCAAGCTAGGTATTATATTAGAGGGCTCCACTGTATATATTGAAGAGGAGGATCTTCTTATTGAAGCTGCTCAGGCAGAGGGCTATATATCTGATTCTAGCCGTGGCATTACCGTTGTTTTGGATACGAAATTGTCAGAAAAGTTAATAGAAGAAGGCTTTGTCAGAGAAATCGTAAGTAAGGTTCAAACCATGCGTAAGGATGCTGGTTTTGAGGTTATGGATAAAATTCGTGTATTCTCAGAGGGAAACAAGAGTATTAAAGCTATAATGGAGCAAAATGCAGAAGAAATAAAATCCGAAGTACTGGCTGAAACGCTAATGTTTGACGCTGCTCAGGGATATATTAAGGAATGGAACATCAATGGGGAGCAGGTTACCTTTGGTGTAGAAAGACTTTAGAAGTACCTAACTCACATTTACTTTTTTTCTAATGTGTAATATAATTAGTACAAAACATGGTTTGTTTATAAGAGGCGATAAGTTGAAGATCAAGAACATATTTGTGATTATTAAAGAAAGGTAGGGATTTCATGAAGCTTATCTATGTTATAGTTCGAAATATTGATAGTGCAGATGTTACTGCAGCGCTAAATAGAAAGGGCTATTATGTAACAAAATTAGCGTCAACAGGTGGCTTTTTACGTGAAGGTAATACTACATTAATGATAGGAACAGATGAGGAAAAGGTAGATGATGTAATAGAAATCGTTAAAAAGGCATGTGGCCCCAGAAAACAAATTGCTTCTAATCCCATAGGAACAGGGGAGTATACATCAATGAATGTTGTTGTAAATGTAGGTGGAGCAACAATATTTGTAATGGAAGTTGACCGTTTTGAAAAGATCTAAAAAAGAAGACAATTAAAAGAAATGTTTTTGGGGAGTATTCCCTGGACGAAAAGGAAGGAACAAATTAATGAAGAAGAGATTAGTAATGATATTATTATCCATAGGCTTGATGATTGCCCTGCTTGGATGTGACAAGAAGGAAAACAAAGATAACAAAGACAACAAAGATTCAGAGACAACAATCACACCAGAGAACCCCGACGTAGATGTTAAGGATAACATAAGCGAAGGCGACGATAATCCAGATGTTGTAACCCCACCTGTTTCATTAGATGAACCTGTGGTTAAGGAAGATTATAAGGTTGAAGATTATATTAAACTGGGCAAATATAAGGGGATAGAAGTAAAATTACAAGAGAAGGAAGTAACTGATAAGGATATTGATGTTGCTATTCAGATGGAGTTACAAAGAAATGGTATAGAGCCAATTGATGTAACAGACAGGGCTGCAAAGTTTGCTGATACTATTAATATTGACTTCGCAGGCTATCACAACGGAGAGCTTTTTGAAGGTGGAACAGCAGAGGGATATCCCCTACTCTTAGGATCAGGTGCATTTATTGAGGGCTTTGAGGACCAGCTTATAGGTGGCGAGCTAAATAAAGAGATGGATATTAATGTTGTTTTCCCTGAAAATTATATGAATACTGATCTTGCAGGAGAACCAGTATTGTTTAAGGTAACAATTAATGGAATCCAATCTTTTGAGCTGACAGATGACTTTGTTAAAAACACTGTGAAGTTTGATACAGAGGAGGCTTATAGGGAGAGTTTAAGGCAAATTCTTAAAGACAATGTTGTTGAGGGCATTAAAAGACAAAAAGAAAATGATCTATATAACGCTGTTATTAATGGATCTGAAATAACCTTACCTGACAATTTATTGGCTTATTATGAATATGATTTGAAAGCCATGTATTTTGAAATTGCTGAAAGCTATGGCGTAGGGGTAGAGGAAATTCTCGGTGCATCTGGTTATACTATGGAGCAATTTGATGCAGACGCAAAAGAATATGCTAAGAGCATGGCAACTAGAGAGCTTGTTGTTAAGGCTATTAGTAAGGCTGAAGGAATAGAGCTAACAGATGAAGAATTCCAAACAGAAGCAGCAGCCTATGCTGCAAGTGGGGGTTATGAATCCACAGAAGAGTTTTTAGAAGGTGCTGATGAGGATATATTAAAAGAAGATATGTTGTTTAATAAGATTATTAAATTTATTGTTGGTGAATCTAAGGAAATTTAATAGCTAAAGGATGTAGATCTATAAAATTAATTAACAAAAGAATAATATATATGTATTGAGGTATATATGTATTACAAAGGATTAATTTATATGTGTTTGACAAGAAAAATCCTTTGTGTTATACTACGCAAGGTACTGTTATAAATAGGATATGGGTTATCAAGCTCTTGGTCCAATCTGACCGAGAGCTTTTTTGTTGTAAATATTATGAATTCCTCCATGAGGATATTTGATACAATATAATGAAAAACTATCAATAACGATGCACAAAAAAGTTACAATTAAAAAGAAAGGATATACTTTATGGAATCAACTAAATTTGAAAATTTGGAACTAAACAAAGAGATACTGAGAGCAGTGGAGGAAATGGGCTTTGAAGAGATGTCTCCTATACAGGCAAAGGCTATTCCTGCAATGTTAAGCGGAAATGACATTATTGGACAAGCTCAGACTGGAACTGGTAAAACTGCAGCTTTTGGAATTCCCCTTTTACAACAGGTGGATCCTAAGAACAAATCACTTCAGGCGCTTATATTATGCCCTACTAGGGAGCTTGCAATACAGGTGGCTGACGAACTACGTAAATTAGCACGATTTATGCCTGGGATTAAAATATTACCCATATATGGTGGACAGGAAATATCTAAGCAAATCCGCTCACTTAAGGGTGGAATACAGGTGATTATCGGTACTCCAGGACGTATAATGGATCATATGAGAAGAAAAACAATACGTCTAAATAATATTAAGATGATGGTACTTGATGAAGCTGACGAAATGCTAAACATGGGATTTCGTGAGGATATTGAAACAATATTAAAGGATATGCCAACAGAAAGGCAGACAGCTCTCTTTTCTGCCACTATGCCAGAATCAATTCTAGAGATTGCCCGTACCTACCAAAACAATGCTGAGGTAATTAGGGTTGTTAGAAAAGAGCTTACTGTTCCAAAGATCGAGCAGTATTATTATGAGGTCAGTGCGAAGATAAAGGAAGAGGTGCTTTCTAGACTTATTGATGTTTATAATCCTAAGCTTTCTTTAGTATTTTGTAATACTAAGAAAAAGGTGGATGAGCTCACAGGGAATTTGCAGGGAAGAGGTTATTTTGCAGAAGGCCTACATGGTGATATGAAGCAACAACAAAGGGATAAGGTAATGGCAAGCTTTCGTAATGGAAGGACAGAAATTCTTGTGGCAACTGATGTAGCAGCAAGAGGAATTGATGTGGATGATGTAGAAGCTGTCTTCAATTATGATATTCCGCAGGATGATGAATACTATGTTCACCGAGTTGGAAGAACTGGGCGAGCAGGCCGAAACGGTATGGCTTTTACTCTGGTTGTGGGCAGAGAGGTTTATAAGCTAAGGGATATTCAAAGGTACTGTAAAACAAAAATCAAGCTACAGCCAGTTCCTTCTGCTTATGAAGTGACAGAAGTAAAGGCAGATAAAATCCTGGATAAAATCTATAATATCATGGAGAATGAGGATTTGTCCAAAATGATAGATATAATTGAGGAAAGAGTTAACGAAGAAGGAAAACACACCTCCTTAGATGTGGCAGCAGCATTTTTAAAACATCTTATGGGGGATGATAAATCCGAAGCAGATCAAAAAAGTGTTTATTCTGATTTTGGCGATGATGGCGCACAAACTGGTATGGTTCGCTTATTTATTAATATCGGAAAAAATCAGAAGATTAGACCAGGAGACATTCTTGGGGCCATTGCAGGAGAGACTGGAATGCCCGGTAAGCTTATAGGTACCATAGATATGTATGACAAGTATACATTTGTTGAAGTGCCTAGAGAGTATGCACCGGAAGTTATACAAACCATGAAAATGGCTAAAATTAAAGGCAAGAGTCTTAACATAGAGCCAGCAAATCGTAAATAAGCGTAAATATGCACAGGAACGATATACTTGACTAAAGGTATAGATTTGTTTATAATAATAATTATTATTATCTTATTTATTTAAATCTATTCTTATATTTTAGGAGCTGATAAGTATGGCCATTACAAAATATAGCCGTCAAAGAGAGGCTATTAAAGAATATCTTATGCAAACCAAGGAACACCCAACGGCAGATGCAATTTATATGAGTATTAGAGAAAGTCATCCTAATATTAGTCTGGGTACTGTTTATAGGAACTTGAACCTTTTGGTAGAAACCGGTGAGGTTTTAAAGATAAATGGTATGGATGGAAGTGATCATTTTGATTACAACACTAGTCGCCATTATCATTTTTTATGTACTAGATGTCACAAGATATTAGACTTAGAAATGGAATCATTAGATCAAATTATGGATATAGCTAATAAAGATTTCAAGGGAAAAGTAGAGGGGCATGTTACCTATTTTTTTGGTAGCTGCCAAGAATGTTTATAAAAAGGGTTTGCTTAAAAAATCCCCAAATCATTTTGCTGATGCAAATGGTTTGGGGATTTGTGTTAGTAATATATATTAGATGCTATTAACGGTTCTCTTTACATATGAGGTATGAAGAATCTCATGAGCCTTATGGCTACCTGGTTTCTCTAAATACTCATCATATAGCTGCTTGATAGAAGTATTTTCATGGGACTTTCTAATAGGCATTGCAGCGTCAATATCATAAAGTGCCTTAGCACGTAAAGACTTGATATCTGTGAAGTTCATTACATTTGCTGGCTGTATAGGCTGGCCTCCACCAGTAACGCAACCACCCTCACAACCCATTATCTCAATAAAATGATAATTAGACTTGCCTGACTTTACCTCATCCAACAAGATTTTTGCATTAACAAGTCCAGAAGCTACGGCCACATTAACATCCATTCCTGCAACATGATAAGTTACCTTCTTAATTCCTTCAGTACCTCTTACATCAGAAAAGTCAGGACTAGGAAGCTCAGAATTTGTTAATGTTTCTACAGCGGTTCTTAATGCGGCTTCCATAACACCACCGGTTGCTCCAAAGATAACAGCTGCGCCGGTTGAACGACCTAAGGGATCATCGAAATCTTCATCAGGAAGAGCTAGGAAGTTAAGCCCTGTTCTTTCAATCATTCTTGCCAGTTCTCTTGTTGTGATTGCAATATCCACATCAGGTAATCCAGCAGCATTCTGATTTTCACGTTTAATTTCAAACTTCTTAGCAGTACATGGCATAACGCTTACCATAACAATATTCTCAGGGTTCAAGCCAGTCTTCTCAGCATAATATGTCTTTGTGATAGCACCGAACATCTGCTGTGGAGACTTACAGGTAGATAGGTTTTCTATCATATCTGGATAATAATGCTCACAATATTTAATCCAGCCTGGTGAACAAGAGGTTATAAGAGGTAATACACCGCCATTTTGTACTCTGTCAATAAATTCTGTTGCTTCTTCCATAATTGTAAGATCTGCTGCAAAATCTGTATCAAAGACCTTATCAAAGCCCAGGCGGCGAAGTGAAGAAACCATCTTGCCTTGAACGTTAGTACCAATAGGAAGTCCGAATTCTTCTCCAAGTGATGCACGGACAGCAGGTGCAGTCTGTACAATAACATATTTTTCGGGATCATTAAGTGCAGCAAAAACCTCATCAGTAAAGTCCTTTTCATATAGAGCACCTGTTGGACATGCTACAATACACTGTCCGCAAGACACACAGCTTGTATCTCCAAGCCCCATATCAAAAGCACAGGATATATTGGTCCTAAAGCCTCTTTCGTTGGCACCAATTACTCCGATTCCCTGAATGTGCTCGCATACGGCTGAGCAACGTCTGCATAATATACATTTGCTATTATCTCTAGCCATATGTGCAGATGATAAATCAATTTCAAATTCATTACGTTCTCCCTCATAGAGAGTTTCGTCTTTAACCTTCAAATCATTACATAGCTTCTGAAGCTCACAGCTACCACTTCTTACGCAAGATAAGCATGTTCTATTATGATCTGATAGAATCAGCTCCAATGTCTTTTTACGGGATTCAAGTACCTTTGTTGTGTTTGTGCGTATTTCCATGCCTTCAGCAACAGGATATACACAGGAAGCCACAAGAGATCTTGCACCCTTCACTTCAACTACACATATACGGCAAGCACCAATTGCATTGATCTCTTTTAAATAGCAAAGAGTAGGAATCTCAATATGTGCCAATCTGGCAGCTTCTAAGATAGTGGATCCCACGGGAACATCAATGGACATGCCATTTATTTTAACATTTACAGTTTCCATAATAACCTCCGTTCTATCGTTTAGAGATTGCACCAAAGCGGCATTTTTCCATACATGCGCCGCACTTGATACATTTGCTCTGATCAATTGTATGTGCTTCCTTAACCTTACCGGTAATTGCACTAGTAGGACAAACTCTGGAGCATAAGGTACAGCCTATACACTTATCAGTATCAATTACATAGGATAAAAGAGCCTTACATACACCAGCTGGGCATTTTTTATCCACTACATGGGAGATGTATTCATCCTTGAAGTATCTGATAGTGGACAATACAGGGTTTGGTGCACTCTGTCCAAGACCGCAAAGGGAATTTTCTTTGATATATTTACATAAATCCTCTAGCTTATCAATATCTTCAAGGGTACCGTTACCCTTAGTAATTCTATCAAGTATCTCATAGAGCCTCTTAGTACCTATACGGCAAGGAGTACATTTTCCGCAGGATTCGTCTACAGTAAACTCAAGGAAGAACTTGGCGATGTCTACCATGCAGTTGTCCTCGTCCATTACGATTAGTCCACCTGAGCCCATCATCGAGCCGATACTAATTAGATTATCGTAATCGATTGGAATATCAAAATGGCTGGTAGGGATACATCCACCAGAGGGTCCACCGGTCTGTGCAGCCTTAAATTTCTTACCATTAGGAATGCCGCCACCAATTTCCTCTACAACCTCACGAAGAGTTGTTCCCATTGGAACCTCAACGAGTCCGGTATTATTGATTTTTCCACCAAGGGCAAAAACCTTAGTGCCTTTGGATTTCTCAGTACCCATGGATTTAAACCAATCAGCTCCATTAAGTATTATCTGAGGAATGTTAGCATAGGTTTCAACATTATTTAACAAAGTAGGCTTCTGGAACAATCCCTTTTGTGCAGGGAAAGGAGGACGAGGACGAGGCTCACCACGATTACCTTCAATGGAAGTAAGTAGAGCGGTTTCTTCACCACATACGAAAGCTCCAGCTCCAAGCCTTAACTCTATATCAAAACTAAAATCAGTACCAAATATATTATTACCAAGTAATCCGTATTCTCTAGCTTGGGCAAGAGCAATATTCAGACGTTCAACAGCAATGGGATATTCTGCACGTATGTAGATGTAACCCATGGATGCACCAATAGCAAAGCCAGCGATTGCCATTGATTCTAAAACAACATGAGGGTCACCCTCTAATACAGAACGATCCATAAATGCTCCTGGATCTCCTTCATCTGCGTTACAGCAGACATATTTCTGGTCAGCATCATTACCCTTAGCAAGCTTCCACTTCAAACCTGTTGGGAATCCACCGCCTCCTCTACCTCTTAGGCTGCTGTCTGTAAGAACTTGAATTACCTGATCAGGAGTATACTCTGTGAGTACCTTTCCTAAGGCTTCATAACCATTGGTTGCAATGTATTCATCAATACATTCAGGATTAATAACACCGCAGTTACGAAGGGCAATTCTATGTTGCTTTCTATAAAAGTCAGTTTCGTGAATTGACATATAGCCTTCATCAGAAATTGTCTCGTTATAAACCAGCCTTGTAACAACACGGCCCTTTAACAAATGCTCATTAACAATTTCAGGTACATCCTCGGGCTTTACCAGAGAATAGAATGTTGCTTCTGGATAAACAATAACTATAGGACCTAAAGCGCATAAGCCATGACATCCTGTTTGTACAACAGAAACCTCATCGGTTAGGCCTGCTTTAGTTAATTCTTCTACAAAGCTTTCCATGATCTTCGGAGAACCGGAGGAATTACAACCGGTTCCACCACAGACCAATACATGTGAACGATACATAATGTGACCTCCTTTATCTATCCGAGTACTTCGGAAATGGTGTATTTACTAATTACTTGATCACGGACTAAATGCTGCTCTACAACGTCAAGAGCTTTCTCCGGAGTCATATTTACATAGGTAACTTTATCTTTGCCATGCTGAGTAATCTCAACAATAGGCTCATATTGACACAGGCCAATACATCCAGTCTGTGTTACCATAACATTTGACAAACCCTTTTCCAAAACCGCTTTAGATAGGGTAGTAAGAACAGGTCTTGCACCGCTTGCGATACCGCAGGTTGCCATGCCAACTACAACACGTATTTGGTTGTTGTCTTCATTGCGAAGGCCCATCTGTGCTTGCATATTTTCTCGAATTGCTTTTAGCTCTTCTAGAGATTTCATCTGCTTTCCTCCTATTAATTAATTATAAGGGTGTTTATTTGCTTATGGCTATAATCAAATTATGCCATCTACTTCACTATGATTTTCCTTAAGATAATTATATATAAATCCTGCAACTTCCGGTGTATCAAATGGAACATCACCCAGAATTTCTCTAAAACTTCTGGTATCCAGTTCAAACTCCTTGTCATCGCATTCATAAATGTAAAGAAAATCGATATCTTTATTAGCTAATAATAAAGTGTACACGGTAGAACACATATCTCCTAAAGGCATTCGGTCTATATGGGAAAGGCCGAAGGATGCAGTTACTATGGTTTTGCTACCAAGAATGGATTTTATTGATAAGCTTCCACCGGTAAATTCTGCAGCCTGCTTTAAAAAAGGAATTCCAAGTCCTACATCTCTTGTAGTACGAGTAGTGAAGAAGGGATCTTCTACCCTTCTAAGCTGTTCCTTAGTCATTCCGCAACCATTATCAGAGATTCTTATTAAAAGCTCATCATTTGCTTTGTGTATACGAACTTCAATTTTTATTAAGTTCGCACCAGCTCTTATAGAATTATTTGCAACATCAAGTATGTTTAAAGACAGTTCAGTCAACATAATTATTCATACTTAGCAAGTATTCCATCAATGTCATCAGCTGTAATTTTTCCATAGACATCATCATTAACAGTTAATACGGGAGCTAGACCGCATGCTCCTATACAGCGGCAGGATTCTAATGAAAATTTGCCGTCAGGTGTACATTCACCATCTTCGATGTTCAAAAGTTTCTTAAGTTTATCAGCAAGATTTCCAGCGCCTCTTACATAACAAGCAGTGCCAAGACATACTGATATAGTATATTTTCCTTTGGGGTTCAGTGAAAATTGGGAATAAAATGTGACAACGCCATAAATCTTTTCAAGTGGTATGTCCATTTCATTGGAAATAATTGTTTGAACCTCAATCGGTAAATAACCGTATATATCCTGAGCTTTTTGCAATATTGGCATCAGAGCGCCTTTTTCATCTTTGTGATCGGCAATAACACTTATCAGCTCGTCGTACTGAGCACTTGTTCCGGAAAAAGGTATTGTACTTTGTTTCATACCCATGATATAACCTCCTAGTTTAATATTTATCAATACAAAACACTTATATTATACTACATCTTTGTTAAATAATCTACAAAAATTTTAAACAAGGAAAAGAAGGTATTTATCTGATGTTATATGCAAAATGTATAGGATAAAGTTAAGAAAAACCATTTAGACAAATTATTTAATAAATTTAATTATTAGGTAAATTTTTTTTATGTCAATTCATCCATTATTGAAATAAGAATGGGGATGTATTATAATATAAGAAACATATGCAATACTAACGACCTAACACTTATACCAGAGAGGTGGCAGATAATGGATGAGACTCAATTAACAAATATGAATCAAATGCTAAATGCATTACCAGGTGGTCTTTTACGAATCGCTATGGATGATGAACTATCGATTGTTCATGGAACCGAGAAATTCTATAAGCTTATTAATATGGATTATAGTAAAAGCGCCAAGTATCCTGAATCCATTTTTAAGACAGTTTATTCAGCCGACATAATATACTACACTCAACAAATTGCTGCCCAGAAGCAAAGAAAAGACAATCAGTTATTACTTTTTTACCGTGTTTTACAGAAGAATGGTAGTATAAGGTGGATTATGATTAGTGGTACTAAGACGGAAGAAGAGTATCAAAAGAATAATAAAACCTTACCAATATACTTCTGTATGGCCTTAGATGCATCTGATTATATGATAAAAAACCGAAACATTGAACAAGAATTAAGCTATCATCGGACTATCCTAGAGCTTTCGAGAGAATTATTTTTTGAATATATAATTGCTGCAGATACTCTTTCATTTTCTCAATTATTTCGTGAAATATTTGGTAAGGAATCGGAGATAAAAGGATTTGGTAATAAACTTGAAAAAACTAAATTAGTCCATCCTGTAGATTTACCAAGAGTAGTAAAGGTATATAAAGGCATGATGAGTGGTAAGAAGCAAGCAAATATAGAGCTTAGAATGATTTCAAAAGACGGAGAAATAGCATGGTACGTTTGCTATGCATCTATTATTTATGATGAAAATAAGAATCCCTATAAGGTGGTAGGAAAGCTAGCAGTTATAAAAACTCGTTTGGAGGAAGTAAAAAAGCCTTCTTTTAAGATTCAGCAAGACTCCCTAACGAAAGTCTATACTGGGGAGACAGCGGAGAATATGATAAAAGAAGAAATGCATCTTCAGGAGCCTGAAGCCTTATCAGCATTTTTTATTTGTGAGATTTATAATTATAAGGAAGCCAATGAAGTGGATGGAAATACAGAAGAGAATGTCCTTACTGCTATAGCTGGAATTCTAAAGAGTCTGTTTCGTTGTACTGATATAATAGGCCGATTGGGATTGGGTTATTTTACTATTTATATGAGGGGTATTAATTCTAAGAAGAGTGCTTATGAGAAAGCCGAAGCGATATGTAGAGAGGTAAATAGATTATATTCCTATGACTATAAAAGTAATAGGGTATTTATAAGTGTAGGAGTGGCCATGGTTAAGGGAAGTTCAGACTATACGTTCATCCTAGAAAAAGCAAAGGAAGCATTACAAAGGGCTAAAAAGGATAATAAAAGCTCCTTTGAAGTTTTTTACCAATCATTACGTGATAAAAAATAAAGAGATAATAGATTATTTATAGATGGGAGAAAAATATATGACTGTCAATGATATAAGGGAAGCGCTGGGAGCCAGGCTTATATGGGGAGAGGAAGTGCAGGACAGAGAAGTTCATTCTGCATGTGGCTCTGACATGATGAGTGATGTTCTGGCTTTTATGAAGGATAGCGCTGTGCTGCTGACGGGATTATGTAATCCCCAGGTGATACGCACAGCAGACATGATGGATATTATATGTATTGTGTTCGTTAGAGGAAAATTGCCTGATGAAACCATGATTGAAATGGCAAAGGAAAGAGAAATCGCTCTTCTAGGTACCGGACACAGGCTGTTCTCCGCCTGCGGTATATTATATGAGAAAGGGCTTCGTGGAGGTACAACATATAAATGACGGATAAAATAAAATTAAAATACGAGGTTGATTCCGATGATTTTACCAGAGCTGGGGAGGCATCAAGTAATGTAAAAAGAAATCTTAAACTTATGGGTGTTGATCCTGATACCGTAAGAAAGGTTGCTATTTCCTTATATGAAGGTGAAATAAACATGGTAATTCATTCTAAGGGAGGAGAAATAGAAGTAGTTATTTCTCCAGATGAGATAGAGATGATATTAGCAGACAAGGGTCCAGGAATTGAAGATATTGAGCTTGCTATGAAAGCTGGATATTCCACTGCGCCAGATAATATAAGATCCTTAGGATTTGGTGCAGGAATGGGGCTTCCCAATATGAAGAGATATTCGGATGACTTAAAGATTGATAGTAAGGTTGGTGTAGGAACAACTGTAATGATGAAGGTATACATACCCTAACACTACCTTTGCAAAGGGGCGAGAGCATGAGCGAATTTTTTACATCAGTTTATTTAAAGGAAGATCTATGTATGGGATGCATTAATTGTATTAAGCGTTGCCCCACTCAGGCTATTCGAGTTAGAGACGGCAAGGCTGTTATAATTAAGGAGTTTTGTATAGATTGTGGGGAGTGTGTTCGAATTTGTCCTCACCATGCTAAGAAAACCACTTATGATTCTCCAGAGATATTGAAGAAATTTGAATATAATGTTGCCTTACCTGCCCCCTCCTTATATGGACAATTTAATAATCTTGAGGATATTAATATTGTGCTTACTGCCTTAAAAAAGATGGGCTATGACGATATCTATGAAGTAAGTAGTGCTGCAGAGATAGTGTCTGAGTTAACTAGGACATATGTTAGAGAGCACAAGGATAAATGGCCTATTATAAATACCGCTTGTCCCACAGTGGTACGGTTGATACAGGTTAGATTTCCCAATTTGATTGATCATCTTCTTCCGATATATACACCTATGGATTTGGCCGCCATAAATGCTAGAAAAAAAGCAATAAAGGATACCGGACTTCCATCTGAGAAGATTGGGATAACATTTATATCACCCTGCCCAGCCAAGGTGACTGCAGTTAAATCTCCGATTGGAATTCAAAAGAGTGAGGTTGATGGGGTATTAGCTATGAAGGATGTTTATACTATGCTACTTCCCTATATGAAAGAAAGCATGAATAAGGTTGAGGATATAAGTAGATCTGGAAGAATTGGAATTGGCTGGGGAAGTAGTGGTGGAGAGGCTGGAGCTTTACTTACAGACAGTTATCTAGCAGCAGATGGGATAGAAAATGTAATACGAGTTTTAGATGATCTTGAGGATCAAAAATTCGAGCAGCTGGAATTTGTAGAATTAAACGCCTGCTCGGGAGGATGTGTCGGTGGTGTCTTAGCAGTTGAAAATCCATATGCTGCCAAGGTTAAATTAAAACGCCTTAGAAAATATCTTCCTGTGGCCTGTACTCATATTGACATCCATGAAGATGATGAGGCCTTCTGGACAAAGGATGTACCATATGAACCTGTATTTAAGATAGGTAAGAATATGAAGGATAGTATTAAGAAGATGGCAATAGTAGAAGAACTCTGCGGTAAATTCCCAGGTCTTGATTGTGGATCCTGTGGTGCTCCTACCTGCAAAGCCCTGGCTGAGGACATAGTCAGAGGTGTAGCCAAGGAAGAGGACTGTATACATATTCTAAGAGATTATATTCATAAATTATCTGGAGAGCTTTCAAGGCTGGACAGTATAAGAAAATAAAAGGATTTATTGGAGGAAGGCCATGACTGTAGAAAAGCTTATTATTAGTTTTGATGAATTTGAAGTATTGAATGAAGGGATTAATCTTGACAGGGAGGTAACAGAACCATATTGCTGTGACTTACTTAGTATTGCCATGGGAAAGATGCCAGAGGGTGCGGCATGGGTAACAGTAATGGCTAATATTAATGCTCTGGCAGTGGCAGCGCTTGCAGAGGCAGCATTTATCATATTAGCTGAAGGTAGCAATCTAGATGAAGCTGCTTTAGCTAAAGCAAAGGAGAAGGGCATTACTGTAGTGAGAACAGAGCTTCCTGTATTTGCAGCTGCCTTGATGATTTATAATAAGCTTAATGGATAAATTGTCTTATGACCTTCATATCCACTCATGTCTGTCTCCCTGCTCAGATGAGGATATGACCCCTGCCAACATTGTAAATATGGCTATGTTACTTGGGCTAGATGTAATTGCAGTAACTGATCATAATTCCTGCAGAAATTGCCCGGCAGTCTATAACTATGCCATGAATAATAATATTCTTGCCATTCCTGGAATGGAGCTTTGCACAATGGAGGAAGTCCATGTGCTTTGTTTTTTTGAGGATTTAAATAAAGCAATGGCTTTTGATAAGTATGTATATGGGAAGCTACTAAAAATTCCCAACGAAGAAAGTATATTTGGCAAGCAAGAGATATATAATGATGAAGACAATAAGGTGGGTGATGAGCCTTATTTATTAATAAATGCTACTGATATATCTTTTAACAGCCTTGAAGAATTAATGAAGGAATATGAAGGAGTATTTGTTCCGGCGCATGTAAATAAAAGCTCAAATAGTTTATTATCCAATCTGGGTTTTGTTCCCCCTGACGTAGAATTTAAAGCTGTAGAGATTAATGATGCAAGTAGGATTGATGAGCTTTGTAAATTACATTCTTATTTTTCCCAATGTTATATAATAACCAATTCTGATGCCCATAATTTAGAGAAAATACAAGAACCAATTAATTATATTGAAGTAAAAGAAAAATCTATTAAGGCTGTTCTTGAGGCATTGACAAAAATCTAATAATAAAGGAGTATTTATCGAATAATCCAAAACAAATAGTATATTTTATATATTACAAATAAAAAGGAGTTAAGCTATGGAATTAGTAGAAATCAGACAATTATATAGAAATAAAGAGCAATATATTGCTAAAAGAATAAGTGTTGGAGGATGGATTCGAAGTGTAAGGGACTCAAAAACCTTTGGATTTATTGTCTTACACGATGGAACCTATTTTGATACATTACAGGTGGTTTACCATGATAAGATGGAAAACTTTTTGGAAATATCAAAGCTGAATGTGGGATCTGCAGTTATCATTACAGGTGAACTTGTAGCTACCCCAGAAGCAAAACAGCCCTTTGAAATTCAGGCTCAAGAAGTTGTTGTAGAAGGAACCTCAACTCCTGAATATCCACTTCAGAAGAAAAGACACAGTTTGGAATATCTACGAACCATAACTCATCTAAGACCTAGGACAAACACCTTTCAGGCAGTATTTCGTGTTCGTTCTCTAATAGCCTATGCAATCCATAGGTTCTTTCAGGAGAGAGATTTTATATATGTTCATACACCCATTATTACTGGAAGTGATGCAGAGGGTGCTGGGGAAATGTTCAGGGTTACTACTCATGATATAGAGAATCCTCCAAGAACAAAGGAGGGTAAGGTTGATAATAGCCAAGACTTTTTTGGAAAAGAGACCAACCTTACAGTTAGTGGACAGCTTAATGGTGAAACCTATGCTATGGCATTTAAGAACATATATACATTTGGGCCTACATTTCGTGCAGAGAACTCCAATACTAGCCGCCATGCAGCAGAGTTTTGGATGATAGAGCCAGAGATTGTATTTGCAGATTTGAAGGATAACATGGATTTGGCAGAGAAGATGCTAAAATATATTATTAACTATCTATTGGAGCATGCACCTGAGGAAATGAACTTTTTCAATCAATTCGTTGACAAGGGATTGATAGAGCGTTTGCAGCATGTAGTAAGCTCTGAATTTGGTCATGTAACATATACAGAGGCAATTGAAATATTAGAAAAGAACAATGATAGCTTCGATTATAAGGTGTTCTGGGGCTGTGACCTTCAGACTGAGCATGAACGGTATCTGACAGAACAGATATATAGGAAGCCCGTCTTTGTAACTGACTATCCCAAGGATATTAAGGCCTTCTATATGAAGATGAATGAAGACAATAAAACAGTAGGAGCGATGGATCTCTTGGTACCCGGTATTGGAGAGATCATCGGTGGAAGCCAGAGGGAAGATGATTATGGTAAGCTGGTAAAGCGTATGGAGGAAATGAAACTAAATCTAGCGGATTATGAGTTCTATCTTGATCTTAGAAAATATGGCTCCGCTAGACATGCAGGCTTTGGTCTTGGCTTTGAACGGTGTGTAATGTATCTGACAGGCATGAGCAATATTCGTGATGTTGTTCCTTTCCCAAGAACTGTAGGGCATTGCGAGCTATAAAATATGTAGTGATAAGAAAAAGACAAGGGGGCGCTTCACATCTGAATGTGACACATACCCTTGTCTTTTATTTGTTTTATCATTTAAATATAATATGTTTTACTCTTTCTAATGAAAACAGAAGGATCATACCCAATAAGCCGGCAGAGATTAGCTGCCCTGCTCCAACACTCAGCATCAATAATCGAATTGGGTCTGCTTCAAAATATGCATTTTTCAATACCCAGGGAATAATGATAGCATTAACGAGAATAGGTGGAATAGGAACAAAAAACTTATTCTCTCTTAAATGGTATGAAAGGAAGGCTGCGATTAAGGTGGCCAGGCTTCCGAATATAACATCAAGAATATCTGCTCTAAAGAGGAGATTGCTAAGCAGGCACCCAATGGTAACCCCGGGTATGGCAGCAGGTGTAAAGTAGGGAAGGATTGTAAGAGCCTCGGCAATCCTAAATTGGATAGGTCCAAAGCTTGAGAACTGAAACACAAATACTAATACAGTGTAAATGGCGGCAATTACTGCTGCCTGAGTTATATATATAGTTCTTTTATTCATCTTAAATCTCCTTTAGTTTTGTTTTATGTCAGGAAGGTTACGAACTGACATTATGTGATTAGTGCAGGTCTTGATTTGCAAGGCCTTACAACTTATCCGTATAATTTCTCCCACTCTTCCTTGGTCATGGAATAGCATACTAAATCATAGGTGTTACCATTATATATCTGGGTGCAATGTCTAAGGGTTCCTTCATATGCGAAACCACATTTTTCAATAACTCGTCTTGATTTTTGATTATATGAATAGTGGTGAACTGTTAGCATTAGGAGGCCTAGGTCAGTAAAAGCATAGGCCATTAATGCCCTAGAGGCCTCTGTAATAATTCCCCGTCCCCAATAATCCTCTGAAAGTACATATCCCAGCATCCTAACATTGTCAGCAGATCTAAGCTGGTCTTTATGTAATCCCAGTGAACCAATAACCTTGTTATTTTCCTTCCATACAATTGCCAGCACCTCATCATCATCAATAAAATTACTTAGTATTGATTTTGACTCATCCATACTTTCATGAGGCTTCCAACCAGCATTTGGACCTATATTGGGGTTTTTTGCATAGCTGTATAAATCATTAAGATCAGTTTCTTGAAAAGGCCTAAGAATAAGTCTGTCAGTTTCTAATCTATTCATAAATATCCCACCTTTTAAATTATAATATATAATATACAGCTACTAGTTAGCTATTAATCAGTTGAACCGAGATTATCCATTGTAAGATCCTTGACCATTGCAACTGTAGGTGATAAAAATACAGATATTTCACCATCCTGCTCTAGTGATTGATCACGTAATAAGGTATTAGCTATATTTGTACTTATATCTGCATCAGTAATTAAAAAAACTATTTCCTTCTCTGGCTGTAGTTCAATATTGAGAATAGGTAGCTTAACCATTTGGTGCTCACCAGTACCTCTTCCGTGGATTACTGTTGCTCCAGTAGCCCCGGATTTCCTAGCAACTTCTACAACGTTTTCCCCTAGACCTCTGTTTACAACAACCATTATACAATCATGAGATAATTGCTCTTTACTCTCTGACGGAGCTTCTTCATTAGCAGCACCATCCACTGCTGGGTGGTATGCAACCTTTTTGTGTTTAAATACTGTTCCTAATATCATAATTGAAAGAACGGGAGCCATGGCAACCATAGCTATAACTCCAAATCCATCGACTAAAACGTTAGCGGTGTCTATACTAGTGGCAGCCCCTTGGGCAAAAGCAAGTACGAAGGTAGCTGTCATTGGTCCGGAAGCAACTCCGCCTGCATCATAAGCAATACCTACGAAAACAGGGTCTGACTTAAAGGATAGCAAAAGTGCTATAGCAAAGCCAGGAAGAAGAAAATACCATAGTTTAACTTCAGGGACAACGATTCTAACCATAGAGAGGGCTATTGCTATGCCAACACCGGCTGAAAGTGTCATACGAATTAGCTTAATGGGGATATGACCACCAGTAACATCTTCGATTTGTTCTCCCAGTACATGTACAGCAGGCTCAACCAAGACTATAATCAAACCTAACCCAAAGCCTATACCAATTAGGAGTAAAGTATTCATTTTAGCAATTTCCATGCCTAATATTCTACCCATATCCATAAAACCAGAATTAACAGCGGTAAGGAAAATAACTAAGCCTAATAGGGTAAATAAAAGACCCTTCACTATTCCAAGTATTATGGACTTTGACAACTTGAATTTGACAACTTGAAAGATAAAAAATAGAATTGTAATGGGTATAAGTGCCAATAGGGATTCTAAAAATATATGAGGGATTGCATTAAGTATAGGGGCCAATATACCCTCTGAAAATATAAACTCACCAGCATCCCCTTGTATATTTTTCTGGCCGGATATAATAGAGATAAGCATAACCGCAAGTATGGGCCCGGCACTCATAATACCAACAAGTCCAAATGAATTCTCTTCAGCATTCTTGCCACCCTTTACCATAGATAATCCGTAACATAAGGCAAGTACAAAGGGAGTGGTTAGAGCTCCAGTAGTTGCACCAGAGGCATCAAAGGCTATAGCAAGAAATTCTTCAGAAACTAAGAAACCCAATACTAAGATAATTCCATAGGTAATTGCCATAAAGGCATTCAGGGGCTTGCCCAGTAGTAGCCTAAAGACGCCAAAGGAAATCATTACTCCTACTCCAATTGAAACAATATATACAATTAAGGTTGAACCTAAGGTTCCACCAGATGCCCCTTCTACTTGGGATCCAAGAATCAGTAAATCGGGCTCTGCAACTGTAATTAAAAAGCCTAAAACAAAGCTTAATAGTGCGATTTTAATAGGTGATTTTGAGGTGGCTACCTCCTTTGACATATGTTCACCAATGGGATTCATAGCCAAATCAACACCCCATAAAAAAATTGTCAGTCCGATTAATAGTAATATACTACCGACAATAAAGCGTATAATAACGTCTGTTTCAACATCGACTATTGTAAAGGCAATTAGAAGGACTAAAACTACAACAGGTAGTAAGGTCTTAGCTACTTCTTTTGTTTTGTCAAATAATAAGCTCATGACGTTCCCCCCTTACGTTCTTCTGACCTGTTTTCAAAAAGGCCACTGGTTCTTCCTACAGGAAGAGTAAAGAGAATACCATTACCGGGCTTATGAAGCTCTAGATCAGAAAAAATTCTTTCTCTAATTAAAGGGGCTTTATCTTTTGTAGTGATAATCAATACAGTATCCTTCTGAGGCTCAATAATTAAAGGAAAATAAAAGTCTGTAGGAACTCCAGCCCCATGGCCTCTTATTACGGTTCCTCCCCTGGCTCCAGCTGCTCTTGCAGCAGTTATACAGTCTCTACTTCGTCCCTTGTCCACAATCGTAAAAATACAACAATAAGAATATCGGTCATCATCTAAAGATAAATTGTGTTCTTGCTCAGAAGCATCCAGTGTCCAACGTCGAAAAGGAATAGAAAAGGCAATTCCTTTATTTCTCTTAGACAAGCTAAATGTATCTAAAAGAGTTTCATGAAGTTTGATATCAAGCTCATTTGATGCATATATCATAAGAATCTCTTTTCGTGTTTCATTAAGACCCATCTTCTCCAATAGTTTAGACTGTACGGTGCCCTCACCTAGTAAAATAGTACCCCCGGTAGCACCAAATTCCTTGGCTTTACGTAGTACAGCATTAGCTTGCCCTCTGTTTACAACAGTAAAAAATAAGGTTTCTATAATTTGTCACTCCCCTCTAAATTATTCATTATAGAATCAATCAGAAGAGTACACCGTCGATACTAGTTAACCTACAATGTAATCATCTGGATTAGATATTAATTTTACTTATTAACTTAATTAGTATATCATAATTTTAAAGTCTCTACAATAATCAAATACATATAAAACCATATAAACCAACAGAATAAATGTTCGTATGTATGCTTGAAGTTTATTATTTAAATATGGTATAATCCTATCAACATATAGCTTAATTATATAGTTAGGAGGGCTTATGAGATTTATACATATAGCAGATGTCCATCTAGGGGCTATTCCGGATTCTAATATGCCCTGGGCAAAGGACCGGCAAAAAGAGATATGGGAAAGCTTTAAAAACATCATCTCTATATGCAATAATGAAAATATTGATTTGCTTTTGATTGCTGGGGATTTGTTTCATAAACAACCCTTAATTAGAGAGCTAAAGGAAGTCAATTACTACTTTTCTACCTTGGAAAAAACCCATGTTGTTATAATGGCAGGAAACCATGACTATATCGGGGCAAGGTCTAATTATCCGGGATTTGAGTGGGATAAGAGGGTTTATATATTTCTTAAGGACGAGGTAGAGGCGGTGGAAATATCAGATATTAATACAGTGGTATATGGCTTTAGCTATCTTACCAGGGATATATTCGAACCTAAGTATGACAATATAAGACCCCTTCAAAATGAATCAGTGAGTATTCTTCTTGCACATGGTGGAGATGAGAAGAATGTGCCCTTAAATCGAAGAAAACTACAGAATCTAGGATTTGATTATATTGCCCTTGGCCATATACATAAGCCGGAGATTATAAGTAATAATATGGCATATTCAGGCTCTTTAGAACCTCTTGATAAGAATGAAATTGGACAAAGGGGATATATTATTGGAGAGATTTCAGAAGATAAGAAAAAGCTTGTTAAATTTAGCTTTGTAAGCAGCTCATATAGAGAATATAAAAAGCTTGTTATTACTGTAGATCTGGATACAACAAATGGAGAATTAATTAAGAGTATAAAGGATGGGATAGACGAGGAAGGTAAACAGCACATCTACCAAATCTATATAGAGGGCTTTCGAGATGAGCATATTTATTTTGATAAGGAGGCTATCTATTCACTGGGAAATATTTATGATGTTATAGACGAATCGGTACCAGATTATGATTTTGATGCACTTTACAGAGATAGCTCTGATGATATAATTGGCTTATTTATTAAGCAAATAAGGGAAGGTAGCAAGCAGGACGAGGTAACAAAAAAAGCCCTTTATTATGGTATAGAAGCACTCCTTGGGGCAAGAAAGCTATAAATGTAGTGGGAAGGCAAGGTGCAGCATGCTTATAAGAAGGCTAAAGCTAGACTACTTTGGTAAGTTTTCAGACAAAGAGATTGAGCTTAAACCAGGTATTAATTTAATATATGGGGAAAATGAAGCTGGCAAATCCACCTTGCACACTTTCATTAAGGGAATGCTATTTGGAATTGAAAGGTTAAGAGGAAGAGGGTCAGCCTCTAAGGAGGATACCTATACCCGCTATCTTCCATGGGACTATCCTGGTGCCTATGGGGGACAGATGGATATTAGGGTGGAGGAAAGAGACTACCGATTGCAAAGAAGCTTCCATAGTAATGACAAGTCCTTTACCATACTTGATCTTCAAACTGGCAGAGAATATAAGCTGAAGGAAGGTCTTATTAGTGAGCTAATACCAGGTCTTACAGAAGCAGCATTTCGAAACACTATTAGTATATGCCAGCTAAGATCGGCCACAGATGCAGAGCTTGCATCCCATGTGAGAAACTATATTACTAATCTGTCTATGGCAAGAAGCAGAGAAGTAGATGTCGAAAAGGCTGTCAGCTTATTAAGGGAGAAAAAAAAGGCCTTAGAAGCAGTAGACTATAATAGGCAGTTAAGTTCCTTATCTAATGAAATTGAGAAAGGAAATGAAAAAGAGAGAATAATTGATACACTTATTGCTGAGCAAAAAGCTATAAAATCCAAGGAAGCCAGCCTAAGAGAGCAAGCAAAGACACTAATGGCCTTTCATAATAAAGAGGAAGAGGAGTTAATAAACAATCTGCCTGCCGTTCTTGAAAAGTATAGTGTTTATAGGGAGCTTGTAAGACAGTATACACAGACAGAGAATCAGCTAGAAGAGCTAAATGTTAAGCTTATGGAGAAAGAAAGGGAAGTTGATAAGTTTAAAGAGCATGAGAATAGACATCAGAGCCTGGACCAGGAAGTTGACCATAGAGTAAAAGGTTTGAGAAGGAAGGGTTTATATTATATCGCTTGCACTGCTTTGATAGCACTAATTGCTTTATTTCTTACCAAATCATTAGTGGTTGGTGGAGGAGTATTATGGATGGCCCTACTTGTGGGAGGGCTGCTACTGGTTTTCTCTAATAAAAAGCATGATCTAGTAAGGAAGGACCTTCAAAGGAGATTGGCTCAAGAGCATAAGATAAATCATGAGGAAAATTTGAAGGCTAGGATGTATATTGACCATATTAAGGAGCAAATAAAGGAGCTTAGCCAAAGAAAAAGTGGGCTTGAGGACAGTTGCGATGAGCTTCATGATACAATTATGATATATATGGGTAAATTTATATCGGAGGAGGAGCTGACCTTTGAAGCAGTAACTAGACTTAAGGAAGCTATTAATATTAGGAAGAAAGAGAGCAGTAAAAGGATTAGTGAGATTAATTCACAACTTAATGAATATAGCTTGCAGATTGAGAAGATAAGCTGGGAGCTGGCCTTAATGGAGAACAATGAGGCTGAGCTTATTGAAAACCAAGAAAAGTATAACCATATAAAAGAGAAACAATGTGAAAATGAAGTTGAGCTTTCGGCAATTAATCTTGCTTTAAATACCATCCAGGAGCTTTCAGTTGCAATCCATGATAGCTTTGGAATGGAGCTAAACAAGTCAGTAGCTGATATAATTGGTAAGGTTACCAATTATAAATATCAGGAGCTTAAAATAGATGAGAAGCTAAATATTAAGCTTGGATGGAAGGACAATTATATAATGCTGGATAGATTAAGTTCAGGTACCATTGATCAGGTTTATTTTGCCCTACGTCTTGCAGTTGCCGATTTACTTCTTGGAGAGAATAGTATGCCTTTACTTCTTGATGATAGTTTTGTCTTATATGATGATAACCGGGTAAAAGCAGTGCTAAATCAAATTGTCCAGAGAAAGCAGGTAATATTATTCAGCTGTCAACAAAGAGAAAAATATTTACTTGACGAAATAGGACTACCCTTTAATTATATTAATCTTATGTAAGAGTGCCAGGGGAGGCTTCTATGTATAAATGGAAGAAAGATTCAGTTAATAATGAGCATAAGAAAATAGGACCAACTATTAAGCTAATCCTAAAGTTTGCGGTCTTTCTATTTCTATTGTCATTGGCTATAGGAATATTTTATTTCTATAACACCTATGGAAAGATAATAATAAGATTACAGCAGGAAGCCAGAAGCATAGTCCAATCATCCTCTGAAGAGACTTTTCGCTCTTCTCAGACCAGTTTGGTTTATGATACTAATGGGGAGCATATAGTCACCTTAAAGGGAGCAAAGGATGTCTATTATATAGAATATAAGGATATTTCGGCCGTGATACTTAATTCGGTTATTGTAACAGAGGATAAGAAGTTCTTTAGCCATGAAGGTGTGGATTATCTGGCAAATATCCGAGCAGCTATTGCCCTTATAGAGAATAAGGGGGAGATAACTCAAGGAGCTAGTACCATAACCCAGCAGCTTGCAAGAAATGTATTTTTGACTCACGAGGTTACATATGAGAGAAAGATAAAGGAGATATTTATTGCTTCTGAGCTTGAGAAGATTTATAACAAGGATAAAATCATGGAGTTTTATATAAATAATATATATTATGCAAATGGTCATTACGGGATTTTAGCTGCTGCCAATGGTTATTTTGGTAAGGGAATTAACCAGCTAAGCCTGTCTCAGGCAGTATTCTTATGTGCTATTCCCAACAATCCCAATATGTATGATCCTGTTAAACATATGGATCAAACCATCGAAAGAAGAGACAGAATACTAAAGCAGATGTATGAGAATGGGAAGATCAACCTGATTGATTATAGAAATGCCTTAAATGAAACAATAAGTTTATCTAGGGAGCAGTCAGACAAAAATGATTATGTAGAAACCTTTGTATATCACAGTGCTATAAAGGCATTGATGAAGGAGGAGGGCTTTGTATTTCGTAATGACTTTGTAGATGCTGAGGATAGGAAGCTCTATGAAGAGGCCTATGATAATCTTTACTATAGCTACCAGAGAAATCTATATACCGGAGGTTACAGGATATACACTTCTATTGACCTGGATAAGCAGGAGCTTCTTCAGGCATCAGTGGATGAGGAGTTAGATGTGTTCACTGACACCAATGAGGAGGGTATCTACAAGCTTCAGGGAGCGGCCGTATGTATTGATAATGATACTGGAAGAGTAGTGGCAATAGTAGGTGGACGAAGTCAAGAACATACGGGATATACTCTAAACCGGGGTTATCAAAGCTTCAGGCAACCAGGAAGTGCAATTAAGCCTTTAAATGTATATACACCCTCATTTGAACGAGAATATACCCCTGATAGTATTGTTGTAGATGAGCCTATTGACGGAGGACCCAGGAATTCTGGCGGAAATTATGCTGGTGAAATGACTCTTCAAAGAGCTATTGAGCTATCAAGAAATACAATTGCTTGGAAGCTTTATAAGGAGCTGACTCCTGAACTAGGGATTTCATACCTCCTTAGAATGAATTTTTCAAAAATAGTGAAGGATGATTATTATCCTGCGGCATCTTTGGGGGGCCTTACCATAGGTGTAAGTCCCTTAGAGATGGCAGCGGCTTATGGAACCTTAGAAAATGATGGTTTATATAGGGAGCCAACCTGTATCGTTAACATTATAGATTCATTTGGAAATGTGTTGGTGAAGGATACCACGACCCCTAAGCAAATATATCAAATGAAAGCCACTAGAATTGTAACAGAGGCATTAAGAGGAGTTATAACTAATGGTACAGCTAAGGGCTTGGGGCTTACTAATACAGTTAGTGCTGGAAAGACGGGTACTACAGATAAGAAAAAGGATGGATGGTTCGTAGGATATACACCTTACTATACAACCAGTGTATGGGTAGGCTATGATATGCCAAAAACCTTGGAAGATTTAAAGGGCTCCACTTATCCAGGTAGGATATGGCATGCATATATGGAGCAGATTCACAAGGCAGGAATGGATAGAAGCTTTGAACTATATGATTGGAGAGCTTTGATAGAAGAAAAATAGGGTGTCAGGCACAATCTAGTGCTTGACACCCTTAAGATTATTTTTTAGTACCTTGATTATATTTCTCCAAGATATTATGAATTCTTTCAACGGGATTTAATAAACCGCTTATGCTATTATCATGATTTAAGGTATCTATTATAAGAGCAATATATTTACTCATATCAATATTAATATAATAGGGCTTTGTTAAAAGCTCCGGTGTCTGATAAACTAGGTTTGTAGTTAAAATTCTATATATTAACCCTTGCTCATAAGCTTCGTCAAATTTGGCCAAGCCACCCGTGAATAGACCGAAGGTACTAACTAGGAAGATGCGATTGGCCTTCCTTCTCTTTAATTCGGTTGCAACATCAAGCATGCTTTCTCCGGAAGATATCATATCATCTACAATAACGATATCTTTTCCTTCCACATCCGTTCCTAAGTATTCATGGGCTACGATAGGATTGCGACCATTAATAATTCTAGTATAATCTCGTCTCTTATAGAACATACCCATATCAAGACCAACAACATTGGCAAAATACACAGCTCTTGACATGCCGCCTTCATCAGGACTGATTACTGTCATATGCTCAGCATCCATTTTAATATCTGGAACATTCTTTAATATACCTTTGATAAACTGATAGGTAGGTTGAACTGTTTCAAGACTTTTTAGAGGGATTGCATTCTGAACCCTAGGGTCATGAGCATCAAAGGTAATAATGCTTTCTACACCCATGTTGGTTAGTTCCTGTAGTGCTAATGCACAATCAAGAGATTCTCTAGAGGAACGTCTATGCTGGCGACCTTCATAAAGATAAGGCATTATGACAGTAATTCTTCTTTCCTTACCTCCAACAGCCGCTATAATACGCTTCAAATCCTGATAATGATCGTCAGGAGACATATGATTTGTATGACCGCATACGGTATAGTTTAAACTGTAATTAGTAACATCCACAAGTAGATATAGGTCATATCCACGAACTGATTCTTTGATTTGCCCTTTGGCCTCACCAGTACCAAATCTTGGGCAGCAGGCATTCATAAGAAAAGTATCTTTCTGATAACCGTTAAACGCTATAGTTCCTTTGTGCTCGCTTTCCCTTTGTTCCCGCCAGCTTACAAGGTAGTCATTTACCTTCTGACCAAGAGTTTTGCTGCTTTCAAGCGCAATAATACCTAGAGGCCCCATAGGAATGGTTTCAACGATTTTTTCATGCTTTTGCATTACATGTCCCTCCATATAATATATTGTTGGTTACAATCCATAAAAGTTATATCATTATAAAATTATTAAGTCAATAGAGTTTGATCTTCTTCTACACTATTATTCCATCAATAGCCTTATGTAAACGTATATCTTCACCAATAATACGCCTAATACCATAATTACTTATGATTCTGGAATAAATTCTTTCACTATAATTGGTATTTAGATTATCAAGTGACAAATTAGTAGAAATTAAGGTGGATTTCAGTCTTAGGAGTCTCTCATTCACAATCAGATAAAGCTGAGAGGTTGTGAAGGAGTTACCAAGCTCAGTTCCTAGGTCATCAATAATCAGTAAATCACAATCCAAGATATATTCAAATTGATTTGATGCAGCTAATACATTTTCTGCATCCTTTCCAAACTTGTATTTCTCTAAAATGTCAAACAACCTAAAGGCGGTTAAGTAAATTACCGTATAGCCTCTATCTAAGAGTTCCTTAGCAATACAATTGGCAAGAAAGGTTTTTCCTACCCCAGTATTACCGAGAAACAATAAATTCTCGTTATTTTTGTCAAAGTTCTTTATAAAATTTTTACAGCCCGCAACAACCTTCTGCATATTTGACCTAGGTGATAAATTGATGCTTTCATCAATATAATCATCAGCATAATAATTAAAGGAAAAGGTAGTGAAGTTCTCTCGGTCCAAGACAGATTTAATATTGGAACCCTCATAAATCATATCTGCTATGGACTGCTTAAAGCAGTTGCATTTTTCATTGACAATAAAGCCCGTGTCCTTACATTTGTTGCAATGATACTGCATATTAAGATAATCAGGGGGGTAGCCCTTATCTACTAGAAGCTGTGTCTGGACCTTTTTAAGCTTAAAAGTGCTATCCTTTAATTCTTCTAGGGCTTTTGTGTTGCCAAACAAGGCTTGTCTTCCTGATTGGGCAGACAAGGATATAATCTCTTCCTCTATCTCTCGTAATCTAGGAATGGCTTCATAGACCTCTTGTATACGCTTGTCTAATTCATATTTACTTCGAAATCTACGTTCATCATATTCACGAAGAATCCGGTTATACTGATCGTTTTTAAGAGCCATATAAAGTCTCCTTATAATCCTTTGTTAATAAGTTTTTTCTCAAGCTCGGCATAATCCTTAGCAGTGTATGTTCTTTGAGGAAACTGATTAAATCTGTTAGAAACCTGCTTGGTAATAGGAGTTACCTTACCAACAGTCTTGGTCTTATTGCCCATAGCAAATTCCTTATCCAGTATGTCAATGTCAGCTTTATTCTTAACACCTTTTTTAAACCAAGTCTCAAGTATCTTGTCAGCATACTTAAAATCCGGCTTCTGAGTCCTTAATATGGTACGGTTACAGGCCTCTGTAATAATTTCATCTGAAAATAAAAAGACCTCAACCCATTTTGTGATATATTGACGTTCGATCTGGCCTGGTGCTCTATTTAATCCAAAAGCCCGGTTCACATTATTAAAATGATCATTATAGGCAACAGTAGCTTCTCTCGCTTTTTCTTCAGTATCAATTCCTTCCTTTGCCCAAGTAAGTGCAACTGCTTCAATATAAGAAGGATTCTTCTTGTTCTTGGAGACACAGTACTCATATAGATACATAATTAATTCAGAAGAAAAATGTAATTCCTCATAGAGATAAAGAATTAATTGTATGTCCATGGGCTTTAAAGGTCTGTCCAAATAAATTTCGACGATATGCATGGCCCATTTGATTTCGTCATTACTAGTCATCTCAGTAATCTTTTCCTGAGTATACTTCTGCCTGGCAGCAGGGGCCTTACCAGTATTTATGCTAACAGCAATTTCATCTAGCTGGGTATCTATGTTATCAGCTTCGGTAGTATCGTTACCAACTTGAGTATTGCAATTGGTGTCAATTGGCCTAACCATATGAATTGCTGTAATGTCCTTCTGAGGATTCTTTTCTAGTTTAAGTAAATTCTGCTTCTCCCAGTAGTTTAAGGCACGGATGATATCCTTCTCAGTATTATCCAGGTGGTCAGCAATTGAAGAAATAGTAAATTCAAAATGATTATTGCATAAGCTACGTAATAGGTAAAGATATACCTTAACATAAGTTCCGTTAGCAGATGGCATATAAACATCAATAAAGGTATTTGGAACAATAGTAATTCCTGAAATACCTTCAGTATGTAAAGAAATTTTACTCAATTTTCACCCATCCCCTTTCTTATTAGTCATATGGCGATTTTGCTATCAGCAATCGCCATCAATGGAGATTATAGCATACTTTAAAAAGGAATGAAATAGGCTGTTTTACTTGATTTACAGGGGTTGAGGGCATTGTGGATAATGTGGATAAAGTGGATTTAACCTATAAATGTAAATGTTAAAATTTGTAATATTTAGTAGAAACCTATAGAATTAACGATTTACATAGTTGATAAATCTATTGTTGTAGAAAAGATTTAGGATAAAAAAATATCCACAGTGTTGGTTAACATAAAACGTTGATAACACTGTGGATAATGTGGATAACTTACATACCTAGCAAAGATTCTCCTACGATTACAATATCTCCGGCACCCATTGTTATCAACAAATCACCGTTAATACAATTCTCTAGTAAAAAGTTTTCAATTTCATCGAAACTTGGAAAATAATAAACTTCTTTATTTAAAGCCATAAGCTCTCGGACTAAATCCTGCGAAGAAATATCACCTGGATCCTTTTCTCTAGCAGGAAAGATATCTGCCAGTACAATTTTGTCTGCAAGAGATAAGGACTGTGCAAAGGATTTCAAATGCTGCTTAGTCCTACTATAGGTGTGGGGCTGGAAGACACACCATAAGGAATTGTTGGTTAAGTCCTTTGCTGCAGAGAGAGTAGCAGAAATCTCTGTAGGATGATGTGCATAATCATCAACTATCTTCACGCCACCGATACTTCCCTTATATTCAAAACGACGCTTGGCCCCTTTAAAATCCTTCATTGAGCTTATAATAGAAGCTATTGGAATATTCTCTTGAAGGCCAATAGCAATAGCTGGCAAGGAATTTGAAATATTATGAATTCCAATAACATTTAAAGTAATTCTATCAATATACTTACCCTTAAAGTATAGATCGAAGCTTTGACTACCTATATGATCAAACTTAATATTGTCTGCGGCAATATCATAGGTGATATTCGTGATAGAATATCTAGGATCAGTTATACCATAGGTTAGTACCTGGCAGTCTAAATCCTTTATAATTTCCTCATAAGCTAAAATCTCACCGTTAATGTAAAGGTGTCCATCCTTAGGTAGCCTCTTAGCAAAACAGTGAAAGGAATTACGGATATCTTCTAGATCCTTAAAAAAGTCCATATGATCTTCATCAATATTCAGTATTATTGCCATATTGGGGTTGAACTCCAAGAAAGAGTTCATATATTCACAGGCTTCTGTAATAAAGTAGCCGCTATTACCTATACGCATATTGCCACCTATAACATCTAAAATGCCTCCAACAGAAATAGTTGGATCTAAATCAGCACCCATAAATATGGTGGATAGTATAGAGGTTACAGTGGTTTTGCCATGGGTACCAGATATTGCAATAGGATTCTTAAAATTGCCCATAATCTGCCCGATTAACTGCGCCCGATTAATAGAGGGAATTCCCAGATCATATACGGCTATTAATTCCTCATTGTCATTCTTAATAGCAGCTGTATATACTACAGCATCTATATCTGATGAAATATTACCTTTTCTTTGACCATAGAAAACTTCTATTCCTAAGCTGGTAAGATGCTCAGTTATTTTACTTTTGCGACTGTCAGAGCCACTGACTATAAAGCCCAAGCTATGTAAATATTCTGCGAAACCGCTCATGCTTATGCCACCTATTCCAATAAAGTAAATTCGGCATGGTTTATTAAAATTTATTTTATACATATAGCACATCCTGTTCATTAATTTAATTGGTATTGCCATTTAACTACTTGCTATTATAACCTTTTTCCCCTAAATTACAATAGAAATCACTAGAATTCATTTGCTTATAAAATGCCAAAACACAAATAAAGAAAAAATAAGAATGAATAAATATTCTTAATAATTAATGTTGGACTTTTTTATAGTAATATATTCTCAAAAGCCGTAAGAATGCAAGTATACAATAAATTTAATGATTAAATGGGATAAATAAAGTACGAAAAATCACTAAAAACCCCTTATTTGACATAATTAATGTAAAGTTTGGTAATTTCTTTTTAAAAATTATTCACATTTTTGTTTTTATATGCTATAATGACCTTGATTTTAAATTTCATAATTTTTCCGAGGTTATACATGATTAGGTAACCAAAAAAAGTTGGATTTACTGTTGACATACTTTTTCTTGATGTTAACGATAAACTATGACAGAAGGGGGACTTAGCTATGCAAATTACCGACGTTCGCGTACGTAAGGTAAGCAAAGAAGGGAAGATGAAGGCCGTTGTATCAATTACAATTGATAATGAATTTGTAGTTCATGATATCAAAGTAATTGAAGGCGATAAGGGCTTATTCATCGCAATGCCCAGCCGTAAAGCTGGAGATGGAGAGTATCGCGATATTGCCCATCCTATTAATTCGGACACAAGGGAAAAAATCCAAGGTATTATTCTCGAAAAATACGAGATTGCAGCATTGGAAGTAGATTCAGGGGTCGAGGAATAGTAGTGGTAAGCGGTAGTAAAAAGGCAAAAGGGGCAGCTGGTTAGCTGCTCTTTTTGTAGGATAATAAAGAGGGCTTATCATAAAATAGATATAATTTGTGAATATAGTTATTGCCACAAACATTTTAAAAGATTATAATAATTAAACAACTATATTTTGGGGGATATACTTAATGCAGAAGGCATCAAGTATATGTATTGCTATGCGATTTTTTATATAATAGGAAAGTTCGTCCTATTATATAAAAAATGCTCCGCAAGGATGCGCACTCGCGCGTTTTGTATTTAGCCAGCAAGCTGGCCGCGCTTGGCGCGAGGGTTTCGCAAGCGAAACCCTTTCTTGGATAGTAGACTTTAGATTGAAGAGGTAAATCATGCGTATTATTATTGGATTAGGAAACCCAACAGATAAATATCAAGGCACCAGGCATAATGTTGGCTGGGATGCTATTACGAGGATATCAGATGACTATAGAATTCCTTTGAATCAGAAGAGGCATAAGGCGCTCTGTGGTTCTGGTTATATTGAAGGAGAGAAGGTAATTTTGGCTCAGCCATTAACTTATATGAATCTTAGCGGAGAAAGCGTAAGGGAGTTGGTGGATTTTTATAAGGTGGACCCTGAGGATGTCATCATTATATACGATGATGTCAGCCTTGATGTGGGACAACTTAGGCTTCGGAAGAAGGGTAGCCCTGGAGGACATAATGGTATCAAGAGTATTATAAGTCATCTAGGGACTAATGAATTTCCAAGGATTAAGGTTGGTGTAGGAGATAGGCCAAAGGATTGGGATTTGGCAGATTACGTCCTTTCAAGATTCAAGGGAGAAGAACAAGCAGCTATAAGAGAGGCCTTAAAGGAAACATCAGAAGCCTGCCGCATGATTATAACAGTGGGAATGGATGCTGCCGCAAATCAATATAATAAGAAGAAGGAATCAAGTCAAGCAAACAAAGATACCGAATCAAACGAATAAGTACAAATAGCAACAAAATGATCAGGAGGATCCTAATTGAAGACCTTTACAGAACCCTTGAAGGAATTAAAGGAGTTTAATGATATCAAGGAAAATATAGTAATGGGAACATTGCCAGTACAAATTACAGGATGTATTGATTCCCAAAAGTGCAATTTGATTTATGGTTTAGGTGACGGCTTTACCTTTAAGGTAATTGTCACCTATAATGATCTTAAGGCCAAGGAAATATATGAGGACTACCGTTTATATGATAAAAATGTATTCTTTTACCCTTCAAAGGATATTATTTTTTATAGTGCAGATATTCATGGTAGAGCTATAGTAATAGATAGACTTCAGGTTATAAGACGTATTATTGAGAGAAAAGACACTACTATTGTCATGAGTCTGGAAGGGGGTATGGATAGGCTTCTACCCCTACAGATGATTATTGACCGGGTAATTACGGTTGATTTGGACTCTGTAATAAAGCTTAAGGAATTTGCTGCCACCCTTATAAGGCTAGGATATGAGAGGCAGGCACAGGTGGAGGCTCCAGGGGATTTTGCTATTCGAGGAGGAATTATAGATATATTTCCTCTAACGGAGGAGGCTCCTTACCGAATTGAGCTATGGGGAGAAGAGATTGATTCTATTCGGACCTTTGATATTAGCAGTCAGAGATCCATTGAGCAGGCAGATAGGCTAGTTATCTATCCTGCAGCAGAGATAATACCAGATGAGAATAGACTTGCAGCAGGACTTAAAAGGATTGATGATGAGGAAAGGCAATATGTAAAAAGCTTAAGGGATCAGTTTAAGACAGAGGAAGCTGCAAGGATTCGCAAGATTATTGCTGAATTTAAGGAGAATTTTGAGGTTTATCAGGGCTCGATGGCTTTGGAAAGCTATGTTAAATATTTTTATGATAATACAATGAGCTTCTATGAGTATTTTGACAATAAGGATACAATTTTCTTCCTAGATGAGCCTGGAAGGCTATCTGAGAAGGGTGAAGCGGTTGAGACAGAGTTTCGTGAAGGAATGATTGGCAGGGTTGAGAAAGGATATATTCTCCCAGGGCAGATGGATGCAATTTATGGCTATAAGGAAGTCCTTAACATTCTTTCCAGGAAGAAAACTTTACTTATTAGTACCATGGAGGCCAAGAATAGCCATATCGTGGCCAAGCAAAAATACGATTTTACAGTTCAGACTGTGGCTTCCTACCATAAGAATTTTGATGTTCTGGTAAAGGATTTAGAGCGCTACAAGAAGAATAAATATAGAGTAATTCTTTTGTCTGGTTCTAGAACTAGGGCAAAGCGGTTAAGTGACGATCTTCAGGACTTTAATCTAAATGCATTTTATAGTGAGGATAAGAACCGAGTCCTCCAAAACGGCGAAATCATGGTAACCTATGGTAACCTTAGAAGGGGATTTGAATATCCTTTGATTAAGCTGGTTATTATCTCTGAAAGTGATATCTTTGGAGCCGAAAGAAAGAAAAGAAAGAAAAAAACCCTTCATGAAGGAAAGAAGATACAAAGCTTCACGGAGCTTGTTCCAGGGGATTATGTAGTTCATGAAAACCATGGACTGGGAACCTATAAGGGTATTGAGAAAATAGAAGTCGATAAGATAACTAAGGACTATATTAAGATAGAGTATGCTGATGGTGGCGTGTTGTATGTGCTTGCAACAGGCCTTGATGTGATTCAGAAATATTCAGGTGCAGAGGGCAGAAAGCCCAAGCTTAATAAGCTTAATTCTCTTGAGTGGAAGAATACCAAGGCTAGGGTTAAGGGTGCAGTTAAGGAAATTGCCAGGGAGCTGGTGGAGCTATATGCAAAAAGACAGGAGAAGCAGGGCTTTGTCTACAGTCCTGATACCGTATGGCAGAAGGAATTCGAGGAAGCATTTCCCTACGATGAGACAGATGATCAGCTTCATGCTATTGAAGCTACTAAGAAGGATATGGAAAGCAGTCTTATTATGGATCGTTTGATTTGCGGAGACGTAGGCTATGGTAAAACAGAGATTGCGATTCGAGCTGCATTTAAGGCTGTATCAGATGGAAAACAGGTTGTTTTTTTAGTTCCTACTACCATTCTTGCACAGCAGCACTATAATACCTTGGTGCAAAGAATGATGGATTATCCAGTAAGTGTGGATATGCTATCTCGCTTTAGAAGTGCGGCTGAGCAGCGAAAGACAATTGAAAGGTTAAAGAAAGGCAGTCTTGATATTGTAGTTGGAACCCATAGGGTTTTATCCTCGGATATAAGCTTTAAGAATCTGGGCCTTCTTATTGTGGATGAGGAGCAACGATTTGGTGTTACTCATAAGGAGAAGATAAAGCAGCTTAAGAAGGATGTTGATGTACTTACACTTACTGCAACTCCAATACCTAGGACTCTTCATATGAGCTTGGTTGGAATAAGAGATATGAGCGTACTTGATGAGCCCCCTGTGGATCGTCTGCCTATACAGACATATGTATTAGAGCATAATGAAGAAATTATTCGTGAGGCTATAAGTCGTGAGCTTGCCAGGGACGGACAGGTATATTATGTATTTAACAGGGTAGGCGGTATAGATGATATTGCAGCCGCTGTGCAGAGGCTGGTGCCGGAGGCAAATGTGGCAGTTGCTCATGGGCAGATGAATGAACGGGTTCTTGAAAGAATTATGTTTGATTTTATATCAGGTGAAATTGATGTATTGGTATCTACTACAATTATTGAGACCGGTCTTGATATTTCAAATGTAAATACCATGATTATAGATGATGCTGATCGCCTTGGATTGTCTCAGCTTTATCAGCTAAGGGGTCGTGTGGGAAGATCTAATCGAACAGCATATGCATTTTTAATGTATAAAAGAGATAAGATGCTTAAGGAGATTGCGGAAAAGAGACTTCATGCAATCAAGGAGTTTACTGAATTGGGGTCAGGCTTTAAGATTGCTATGAGAGACCTTGAGATAAGAGGTGCTGGTAATCTTCTTGGAGCAGAGCAGAGTGGTCATATGGAAGCTGTGGGATATGATTTATATAGTAAGATGCTAAATCAAGCCGTAAGAGCTATTAAGGGAGAAGAGACCGGGGAGGAAACCTTTGAAACCACTGTAGATATGGATATGGATGCATTTATACCGGCAACCTATATTAAAAATGAGATACAGAAGCTTGATATCTATAAGAGAATTGCAGGTATTGAGAGTGAGGAAGAGCTTATGGATATGCAGGAGGAGCTTTTGGATCGCTATGGTGATTTGCCCCATGCGGTTAACAACCTTCTTAACATTGCCCTAATTAAATCTTACTGCCACAGTGTATTTATCCAGGGGCTTGTTCATAAGGATAATGAGGTAAAGCTTGTGATGTATCCTAAAGCAAGGCTTAATGCCGGACAGATACCGGAGCTTGTAAATAAGCATCCTAAGAGCTTGAAGTTTTATGCTCAGTCTAGCCCTTATTTTATATATACGCTCCCCAAGTTTAATAAGGGAAAGGCAGATACCATCGCGATTTTAGAGAACATTAAGAGCTTGCTAGGAGATTTTAAAGCCTTAATATAGGATTATTAGTTTGAGAAAGTAGCTTGACAATGGTTAGTGGCTTAACTACAATAATTCTAGAGTGTATGAAAGGAACTTCAAGATGAATAGTTATTATAAAATCAAGATAAAGAAATTTGCAGTGGTTAATATTTTGTTGCTGATTTTACTTGTTCTACCTTTTTTAAGTGGATGCCGAGTTAATGAGGGAGATTTTGAGTTGTCCAATTATATAGGAAAAACCATTAAAAACTTTGAAAAGAAGACAAAAGTAGATTTAAAAGAGGAAAGTAACGGTGTATATAACATTGAAGGTTCCTTACAGGTGATTGCACCAAAGGGAAATATAGAATCAATAACCATCTTAAAGGGCTCGGAAGCCTATAAGCTGTTTGATGTAGGGATAGGCATAGATAAAAGCCAGGCAGAGCTTAAACTAATTGAGGTTTATGATACAGAGAAGAATAGGAATATAGATACTGATAAGAATTCTATTACCCATACCTATAGGGATAATAAAAGTGAATTATATATATCCTTTGATATTGATACAGAGCTTGTTACAGAGGTGTCCTATTATTATCTGGAGATAGATGAGGATAGCTCCCAGGACAATGCTGAAAAGGAAAATGCCGGTGAACTCATTGCCTTGGTGGGAGATAGTAGGATATATTATAACGAAGCAATGGTATATCTAAAATCTGCCCAGGAGAATTATGAAGCTGACTATGGAAAGGGTATCTGGGAGGTTGATATCTTTGGTGATGGTAAGAGCTTTGGTGAATATATTAAGGATGAAGTTATTAAACAGATAACTCAGCTGAAGGTCATTTGTGGTAAGGCGGCAGAACTGGGAATTACTTTAACAGAGGAAGAGAAGGCAGATGCAGTAACTCATGCTGCAGAGCATTTTGCAGGACTTTCAGATGCAGACATAGATCGCTTTATGGTTACTAAGGGATTATTGGAGCAAGTGTATGCCGATAATATCTTGGCAGAGAAGGTATTTGAAACCATAACAATAGATGTAGATACCAATGTATCTGAGCTATCGTCGAAACAGATTACCATAAAACATATATTAATCTATGGAACTGAGATAAATGATGAGGGTAACAGAAAACCTTTATCCTTAGAACAGAGGGAAAAGGCCCTTGAAAAGACTAATACTCTTTTGGAGAAGGCAAGAGGTGGAGAAGATTTTAACGCTCTTGCAGAGTCTAATTCAGAAGATGAGGTTATTGAATATACCTTTGGTAGAGGCCAGGGTCCTGAAGATTTCAGCAAGGTATTTGAGCAGGCCGCCTTTAATCTAAAGACAGGGGAAATCAGCAGTATTATAACCACCGATTATGGATGGCATATTATATACTGCGTAAGTGATAATAATGTAGATGCAACAACCAAGGTTAAGGAAGCAATTATTGAAGAAAGACGTACAAGGCTGTTTGCAGATTATTATTCCCAGTGGTCTTCAGAATATGAAGTTGTAATTAATAGTGATGCCTGGGATAAAATTTTATTAAATAAGTGAATATGAAGAAAATAAGCTAAAAAGAAGCCTTAGAGGATTTTGCAGGGATTTAACTCTACTAATCCTATAGGGCTTTTCTTGTTTATTTATATGAAATTATATATAGTATAAATTCTCTGAGGGGTAGAAGGGATCAAAGGTCACATCTATACCGAGCTTCCTTAGAATCTGCTCATCGTTCTTATTTAGCATTGAAGTACAATGGGCCTGAATATCCTTTAACATAGATAATTTTTCATAGGCCAGCTGGGCAGTAGGATTGGTAACTGCGGAGATACTAAGAGCGATAAGAATTTCATTCGCATTCAAATGTATAATCTTACTATTCAGATCATTTTTCTTTAAATCGCTGATTGTACTTAGAATTAAGGGAGAAAGAAGAAAGATCTCATCAGCAATTCCGGCAAGGTATTTAATTGCATTTAATATGGCAGCAGAGCTACAGTCCATGGTGGAAGAACTTCTGCCTGTAATCATCTTACCATCAGGCATTTCAAAAGCCATAACAGAAAGGGTTTCGTTTTCCTGGCAGCTTTCCTTAAGCTTAGCAGCATAGTTTCTAGCTGGTATAACACAGTGTCTGTCCTCTTGCCTTAGCTGAACCTCTTCCATAATAACCTTCATACGGTTTAAGGCTTCCTCGTCTAGTAGTCCCTTCTTAAAATCACAGGCAGTGGCAAAATATCTGCGTATAATCTCTTGCTTTGAAGCCTCTGTTACAATATCATCATCAATAATCCCATAGCCCATCCGGTTTACACTCATGTCTGTAGGGGATTGGTATATAGATTCCTTGCCTGTAATTTTCTCAATAATTCTTTTTACTACAGGGAACATTTCCAAATCTCTGTTATAATTAACGGCTACCTCTTTGTATTTTTCAAAATGAAAATTATCAATCATAGTAACATCCTTAAGATCTATGGTTGCAGCCTCATAAGCAATGTTAACTGGATGCTTAAGGGGTAAATTCCATACAGGGAAGGTCTCGAATTTGGAGTAACCGGCTAGACGCCCCTGATTATAATCATGGTAGAGCTGACTTAGACAGGTTGCAAGTTTTCCACTGTTGGCCCCAGGTGCAGTAACCACTACAATGGGTCTGCTGGTACTTATATAAGGGTTTCTTCCATAGCCATTTTCACTAACGATAGTATCCACATCGGCAGGGTAGCCGGGTATGGAGACGTGCTTATATACCTTGATATTTCTTCTCTCAAGCTTGTTAACAAACACATTGGTAGCAGGCTGCTCATTATATCTTGTAATTACAACACTATTTACTATTAGGTTATAACTACGAAAATCATCTAATAAACGGAGAACCTCCATATCATAGGTGATTCCAAAATCACCACGAATTTTGTTTCTCTCTATGTCGCCGGCATATACACAGATAATTATCTCTGCCTGGTCCTTTAGTTTTTGAAGTAACTTAATCTTAGCATCCTCATCAAAACCGGGTAAAACTCTCTTCGCATGCTTGTCACCTATTAGCTTTCCGCCAAACTCAAGATATAGCTTATCGTAATTATTTACCCGCTCTAAAATATATTTTGATTGTTCTTCAATATATTTCTGTGGATCAAATCCGGCTTTCATGAAGTACCCTCCTTTTATTTGCTCTATGTATATTATCAGTTGTTATATATTTGTTCACAAGTTATTTTGTTAAAACAAATTCGATTTAAAAATAACAAAAACACTATACTCTATGATAAGCTAAATATGAAAAAAGTCAAACAATATTTAGTCCTAAGAGTGGAGAAAACATCTAGAAAATTTCATAAAAATTATACAAAACAGCTAGTGGGTTGTAATAACATTTGCACTATAGTAGAATGTGGTAATAATTAATGTTGAAATAAAACGGATATATTATAAATAGAAAAGAAGCTATGATAAGTGAGGAAATTTATATGTGTGGACGATATAATTTTACCGTGGAGCAAAGTGATGAGCTTCGAGAAATAATTGAAAAGTTAAATACCAAGATGCAGGGAAAGGAAGTAAAGACTGGAGAAATATTCCCTACAAATCAGGTGCCTTTACTCATAGGGGAGCAGAATCAGTCATGCCCAGCTCTTAGTATATGGGGATTTCCTAAGTTCGATAATAAAGGGGTAATAATTAATGCCAGGTCTGAGACGGCTTTCGAAAAAAAGACCTTTAGAAGTAGTTTAATAAGTCGTCGATGTATTATACCTTCAACAGGATTCTATGAATGGGATAGTGAAAAAAGAAAGATATTATTTAGACAGGAAGGTACTAACACCCTCTATATGGCAGGTTTATATAATTATTATCAGGATGAGATGAGGTTTGTCATCCTTACGACAGATGCTAATGAATCTATGAGAGATGTTCACCATCGTATGCCTTTGGTAATTCCAAAGGATGATATAGAGACCTGGATTCTTGAGGACACTTTAACTAATGACTTGCTCCATCGTGTACCGCCCCAGCTGGTGAGAGCTGTAGGTTAATTAGAATAAAATTACAAATGTTTCCTCTTTACATCGAACATTAGTTCTGGTACAATAATAAAAGAGGTGAACATATGTATGGATAAATTAATATTTCATATTGATGTGAATTCGGCTTTCCTAAGCTGGGAGGCCGTTTATCGACTGCATATCCGGGGTGAGAAGACGGATTTGCGAGATATTCCCTCGGCAGTAGGAGGGGATGTGAAGAAGCGACATGGAATTATTCTTGCCAAATCAACTCCTGCGAAGAGATACGGGGTTAGGACCGGTGATACCATTGGTGATGCACTTAAGCTTTGTCCTAATTTGGTTGTAGTGCCCCCACATTATGATCTTTATGAGAGCTGCTCAGAGACATTTATGGAGATACTTAGAGAGTTTTCCCCTTGTGTAGAGCAGTATTCGGTAGATGAAGCCTTCTGTGATATGACTGGAACCGTAGGACTTTATGGGTCTGCCGTAGTTGCGGCTACACTGATGAAGGATAGGATATATAATGAGCTGGGCTTTACGGTGAATGTGGGAATTTCTACGAATAAGATTCTAGCCAAGATGGCCTCTGATTTTAAGAAGCCTAATCGGGTTCATACCTTATTTCCAGAGGAAATAGAGAGGAAGATGTGGGTGCTTCCGGTGGAGGAATTATTCTTTGTGGGTCCAGCCACCAAGAGAAAGCTTCATACCTTGGGGATCCATACAATAGGAGAGCTGGCAGGTACTGATTTGGAGCTTCTAAGGGCACATTTTAAAAAGCATGGTGAGGTAATATATTCTTTTGCAAATGGAATTGATATGTCTGCTGTAGTAGAGGAGGCGCCACCCAATAAGGGCTATGGTAATTCTACTACGATTGCATTTGATGTGAACGATGGCAGTACCGCCAAGATGGTGCTGCTTTCTTTAGCTGAAAAGGTCAGTGCCAGGCTACGAGGGGATTCTGTGATGGCTAACTTGGTTGCAGTAAGTATTGTGGATATTTATTTTCGCCATGAAACCCATCAGATGCAGCTTTTATCTCCTTCGAATACAACTAATGAGATACACAAGGTCTCCTGTAAGCTATTAGATGAGCTTTGGGATGGAACGCCCTTAAGAAACCTGGGAATTCATACGGGAAAGATTGTTAGAGGGAATGTAAATATGCAGCTTAATATATTTGATTTGAACAGTCATGAGAAGCTGTCTAAGCTAGATTCGGCTGTGGATGTGATAAGAGAAAGATACGGGGAAGATTCTATTATACGGGCAGTTTTTTTGGATGGTCCAGTCTATCATATGTCCGGTGGGATTTCACCTGAGAAGCGTAAGCCAAGTTACAAATAGAAAGAAAACATTACAGATTGACAAACAGTTAAAATGCACAGATCCTTGGAGAGGGACTCAAAACACTACTACTATATAATGAGAGGATAATATTATGATTCATATGCCGGTGGATGTAGTTGCAACCTTTAATGTGCAGGGCAGGATTAAGCCAAATTTCATTCGGCTAGAGGATGAAAATCACATACTGCAAACCTATAAAATTGAGAACATTATTTTTAGCCGGGAGGAAAAGTATGCAGGAATACCTGTTATACTATTTTGCTGCAATATAATCCGGGGCGGCTGTATGCAAATTATACACATTAAGTACCATGTAAAGACCCATCAGTGGGTTCTAGTCAATAATAATGGGAGTGAGGCCACACAGTAAAGACAAGGGGAAGAAGACAAGATAGATGAAATGTGCCTTTGTATTCTTCCCCCTGCCTTATTATATGTCTTTTTATTTGTCTTAGCCAAGATATTTATTTTCTAAGGCTTCCAGTAGTGAGATATAATGTTCTTGAATTCCTTTTTTAGCAGCAGTATTTTCAAAGTTTATAGTATCATTGTCTACCTTTTTAAGAATGCCTTCAGGAAGCTGTCTTCTTGCAAAGGTGTATATTATGGCATCTTCTTTATTAATATGCCTAGTCATGTGATGGGTATAGCTGATGGCATTGGCAATGACATCAATGCGACTTTCCTCATCACCCTGCTTTAGCTTATCAAGGGAGGACACAAGCTCCTGAATATATAATCTACCCATATTGTGCTCAACAAGCATTCCGTGGTTTACCATCTTGTTGCCGAGATTTCCCAGATGGTTTACCATTTCGGTAAATAGAAGTTTTTCTTCTTTGCCATGGTGATGGGCATCGGAGTAAATTCTAACGAAATCAATTATGCTGTCAAAATCCTTATAGTTAATGGCTTCGCCCTTCATAACTCCAAGACAAGCCTTACGGACAACTGTCAGCATTCTAAGAATATTTTGGTGCTCTTCCATCATTAAATTTATACTATCCATGGTACTCTCCATTTCTCTTCAAATATAGTTTTTAACAAATATAGATCTAAGCAGCTGCTGCTATACTATAGGTAACAGAATCTATCTTTTGATAGGTGAAGCTGCATTCCATTACTAATCCCTGAATCCAAGCGTCTCTGAATGTGTAATAAATAGAAATGTCAGCTCCGACTTCATTCCAATAATTTTCATGGACACAGAGGTTTCGCTTCCAAACAAGGCGGTCTTCACCATTCTCTAAAAGGCTATTGGCATGATCGCAGGGCATACCGTCAAGAAGATTGTCGGTAATAGCCTTATAAAGCAAAGGAGCAGTGTTGCAAGTTTCTTTAATTGTCTGTCCTAGCTCCTTGCCCTTGGCGGTTAGTAAAGCTTCTATATGGGGTAGTAGGGAGGAGTCTGTATCCAATAATGCTTTTACACTAAAGGCATATTTATACTCTACCATGGATACCTTTTCCTGAAGCCATCCATGAATATTATTGTGATTAATCATTTCATCCAGAGGTTTGTTTTCGAAGCTGCCATATTTAGCATCACATTCTTCTTTTAGTGATAGAGAATATCTCTCCCCAAGAGTATGGAGATTATCAACAATAGCCTGCTGTATTTGTATTTTATTATATAACCAGTGATGTATTGGTCCTAAAAATGCGCTCATATGAATGTCCTTTCTATTATTATAATTTAGGCAATTGTGAAACTCACACAAGATCATAAAGTAGAGTTTCGCAATTACCTAATTATAATTTGCAAATCTTATATATTTATT